>JBBRGS010000077.1:0-15240 GCA_038240635.1 Armatimonadota bacterium | reverse complement strand
CCCGCCTGCGCGGGTTAGGGGATCGATGCGCGAGTTCGGGGAGGAATGATGGGGCGCGAGCTCACGATCTCCCCAGCCCCTCTCCTGTGGGAGAGGGGTGGCCGAAGGCCGGGGTGAGGTAGGGGGGGATCGCTCATGGACAGAAGGCTTCGACAGGGCGAGAGTCGGCGAAGGCCGACTTTGTGTGGTCGTTGCAGCGGTTTCAACCGCCCGTACCTCTGAGCCTCCGAGACAGGAATTCCCCGTGTCCGGGCCGCTCCCGCAACATCAGGATTGTGAGGAGGAGAGGCCTCCGCTCAGGGGGACGCTTAACCGAAGGCTCCGAGCGAAGGACTTCAGTCTGTCGCTCGACGGGGTTGATGCTCACGCGACCGGATCGCTCGTCGGAACCGCATCCACGTCTTTCTCCTCGAAAAACTTTGAACTGCCCCCGGTTTTCAGCCGCACCACTTTCTATAAAATGGCCCTGTTGCCCGGAATAAAAGACTCCCGAAAACCAAAAATAGAGTATCATAAGGGACGAACTCCTCCTGTTCTCCTGGGACGGCCTGTTTACCCCCTGGGACTCCTTCTTCCGAGGTCGCATGACACCCTGCATACCCTCCAACCTCTGGCTCATCGTTCGTCGTGGAGGAATAGCCCTCGCGGTACTGGCCACCGGCATGATCGGCGGATGCGCCCCGCGCGGCGCCCCGGAAGCCAAAGTCTTCCGACACCCGCCGCTGCCCGCGCGCATCGCCTTCACCGACGGCAAACACACGTGGAAACTGGAAGCCGCCAAACTGGGCCTTAACCCCGCGCAGCGCCAGCTCGACCTCGTGAAGGCCGCAAAAGCGTTGCATACCCTCGCCGGGATGTCCAACACGCCAGGGAAGGACGCTCGTATCTCCTTCACCCGTGAGGGCATGGTGGTGACTCGCAGCGAAGTTTCCCGCGCCACCGACGTGAGCAAAAGCCTGAAGCGGCTGGTCGCCTACACCGTGGCGGCGTACCCTCCCGCGCAGATCGAACTGTCCGTCACCAAAAAACCCCCGAAGTTCAGCACGGCCGATCTGCTGAAAATCAAAGGTCCCATCGCCTCCTTCGTCACGAGCTTCAATCCCGGCGTCTGGGGCCGCACCCGCAATGTCCGCCTCGTTACCGAGCGGCTGAATGGCGCGCTCGTTCCGGCGGGCGGCGTCTTCTCCTTCAACGATCACGTAGGGCCGCGCCTGGTGAAGTACGGCTTTCAGATCGCCCATATCTTCGTGAAGGGCAAAATGGTGGAGGACGTGGGCGGCGGCACCTGCCAGGTCTCCAGCACGCTGTATAACGCCGTGTTGCTCGGCGGGCTGGGCATTGTGGAGCGGTATAATCACTCCCTCACGGTGCCGTATGTTCGTCCCGGCCGGGATGCCACCGTCTACTTCGGCTCGCGCGACTTCAAATTCAAAAACACCACGGAGGCGCCGATATACATCCGCGCGTCCGCGTCGGGTGGACGCATGGCGGTCACGCTGCTGGGCGCCCATCGGCCTAAAATGGACATTCAGGTGGTCAGCTGGTCCCGGCGACGGGGAGATCGGGTTTACGGAGGCGCATCCCGGCTCTTCAAACAGGGGGATAAGGTCGTGCGCCGGGAATTTCTCTCCTCCGACGTGTACAAGCCCCTGTAATCCTCCGGTGTGCGCCCTTTAAGTGTGACAACCCGATGAGTCCAGCGCGGGAGAGTCGTCTATCCCGCTGATTCCGTTCGCAGGAGAGACGCTCTCCCTCACGAATGAGACCCAGGGAACCGCCGCTGCCTGACTCCGGGTTTGACTTCGGGAGGCGGCGCTCTCCGATTCCTCTCTTTTTTCTTTCCCTCGAAAGGGTGAACGGTATGTTATTTAGCGATCATGACGATCAACTGCGGCGTTACGTGGAAGACCTCTTCGCGCCGGAAGACGAACCACTGGCGGGCTGGAAAGACGCTGCCAAACAGGCCGGCCTCCCGCATATTCAGATCTCGCCCGCCGTGGGGCAGTTCCTCCAAATGCTCGTGAAGGCCGTCAACGCGCGGCGCATCCTCGAAATCGGGACCCTCGGCGGCTACAGCGGGACCTGGATGGCGCGCGGCCTCCCCGACGACGGGCGACTCATCACCCTCGAACTGGAGCAGAAGCACGCCGACTTCGCCCGCGACCTGTTCGACCGCGCGGGAGTCGGCTCCAAAGTCGAAATCCGCCTCGGCGCCGCGCTGGACACCCTCGCCACGATGAGCGCCGACGAGCCGTTCGACTTCGTGTTCATTGACGCCGACAAGGACAACTATCCCCATTACCTGGCCCGTGTGCTGGATGGCGGCCTCGTGCGGCCCGGCGGAATCATCGCGGGCGACAACGCGCTCATGGGCGGCTACACCGTCTTCGTCAGTGACGAGCAGGATGAGAATCCGAGCAAGAAGGGGATTAAGGAGTTCAACCGCCGCATGGCGACCGACCCCCGCCTCACTTCCATCATTGTGCCCCTCCGCGAAGGCGTCTGCGTCGGCGTGGTGAATCCGTAACGGCTGACGTGAATCCGTAACGGTTGAACGCCGGGGCTTTCCCGCTCCTGGGGCGCCCCGGCCTGGAGATTGGAATGCATCTCGGCTGCTGCGCCTATTCGTATCGGGACGCCCTCAACGCGGGCGCCATGACCCTCTCCGACTTCCTCCACCGCTGCGTGGACATGAACCTCGACGGCGTGGAACTGACGGCCTACTACTTCACTGACACCTCCCGCGAAACGCTTCTGGCCGTGAAGCGGGAGGCGTATCAACTCGGCCTCGACATCTGCGGCGCCGCCGTCGGCAACGCCTTCACCTCGCCGGACCCCGCCGAGCGCGCCAAAAACGTCCAACTCGTTAAAACGTGGGTGGACCACTCCGTTACCCTGGGCGCGCCCGGCGTTCGCGTCTTCGCCGGGTCCCTCCCCGCTGGCGTCACTGAGGACCAGGCGTTCACCTGGACCGTGGAGAGCCTGAAGGAGTGCGCGGCGTATGGCGCCGAGCATGGCGTGATGATCGCGTTGGAGAACCACGGCGGCATCACCTCCACCGCCGACCAGACCCTGCGGCTCCTCGACGCCGTGGATCACGACTGGCTCGGCATCAACCTGGACCTGGGCAACTACGCCACCGACCCGTATGACCAGATCGCCCGCACCGCGCCGCACGCCGTCACCGCCCACGCCAAAGTCTCCGCTTACACCGACCAACTCGATTATGACCAGGTGATCCAGACCCTTCAGAGGGTCGGGTATCGCGGCTACCTCAACGTGGAGTATGAGGCGAAGGAGGACCCGATGGCCGCCGTGCCTCGATTCGTGGGAGAACTCCAGCGGTCGCTGCGGGAAGCGTGGAGCATTCCTCAGTAGCCTGCGGGGGAGGAGTATCCGTTCCGCAGGGGCACTCCTGCGGGCATACTGAAGGAGCGTCGCCGCGCGCCGATGGGGGTGAGACCGGGCGGCGCAGTCGTACCTTTTGGGGAGGGAGAGAACAACCGTGGAAATCGAGGCGAAATACACCGCTCCGAATGGCGATGTGGCGGCTCAACTCTCGGCGGAAGAGACCCTCGGCCATTACACCCTGGGGCCTACCGTCATTCATACCATTCGCGACCGGTATGTGGACACCGAAACGCGCCGCCTCTGGAGCGAGGGGTACACCCTGCGCTACCGGGAGCTGGGCGGCCGTCGCCTCATCACCCTCAAAGGGCGGGGTGGCGTCGAGGGAGCGGTCCACCATCGGGAAGAGTATGAGTTCGAGGCCGATCCGGGAGCGCCCATCGCATCGTGGCCCAACGCCCGCGCCTGCGACATCGTGATCCAGCGCGTTCACTCCGAACCCCTGGAGGAACTCCTCACCATCCGGCAGCGGCGGGTCATGCGCTCCCTCACGCGAGGCAAGCGGAAGGTCGCCGACCTCGCTCTCGACTCGGTGGTGATGGAAGTAGGGGGGCGCACAGCCAACTACTGGGAAGTCGAAGTGGAACTCGCCGAAACCGGGGTCCGCGAGGACCTGCGGTCGCTGGAGCGGGACCTGCTGGAACTGGGCCTGAAGCCGGAACCCCGCTCCAAGTTTGAACGCGCGCTCGCCCTCCTCGACGGCGATGAGAAGGCGGGGACCACCCCTTCCGCCGCGACCGGCTCCTCCGCCCTGGTGCAGGAATTGGGAGTTCAGGGAGCTGAGGGGACTCAAGGGGCTGAGGGGACTCAAGGGGCTGAAACCCCTGCGACGCCCAAAACCGTCTCGCAGCTGCTGGTGAAGTACGCAATGGATGAGGGGCACGCCTGTCATGTGGCGGACATGACCCTCGCCCTCTTCGATGCGCTGCCCGATCTCCACGGCCTCCCTGCCTCGCGGCGGGACCTGCTGGAAGCCGCCGCGCTGCTCCACAACGTCGGCGTCTCCACAGACGCCGCGAACCATCACACCGTCGGGCGCGACATTGTGCGGGCCGAAGGAGTCGCCAGCCTCTCCGCCGAGGAGGAGGCGATGCTCGCGTGCCTCGTGCGCTTCCATCGAAAGAAGGTGAAGCCGAACGAGGAGCCGCTGTTTGTGGAACTGTCGGCGTCGGACCAGCGCGACACGCTCGCCATGGCCGCGCTGCTGCGCGTGGGAGACGGCATCGATTATTCCAATACGGGCACGAGTCGCATCCTGAGACTGGAGGAAGACGACGCCACTGTGACGGTGACGCTGGACGGCCCGCACGCCCCTGAGGAAGCGGCCCGCGCCATGAAGAAGGCCGACCTGTGGCTGAAGCGGTTCGGGAAGCCCCTGGTTGCCAGGGTGGAAGGCGCAATGACTGAAGAAGCGGCGGTGGAAGCCGAATCCGCCGGGAAAACAACTCCGCTTGTGGAAGACTCCTCTCCCGCAGAAGTCCCCGCCGCCGAAGAGGACGAAGCGGCGACTTCCGACCCCGCCGAAGCCGACGTGAAGGAGGGAAAAGAAAAGAAGAAATCGCCAGGGGTTCTGGCCGACGACACGATGGGCGAAGCGGGCCGCAAGGTCCTGCGGTTTCACTTCGAGCGGCTGCTGGCCAACGAGGAGGGCACGGCGGAAGGCTCCGACATCGAGGCGCTGCACGATATGCGCGTGGCGACCCGCCGGATGCGCGCCGCATTACGCCTCTTCGGGGATTATCTCCCCTCCAAAGCCGTTCAGCGCCTCAATCGCGGCCTGCGGAACACGGGACACGCCCTCGGTCCCGTCCGCGATCTGGATGTGATGCTGAAGAAGGTGCGCGATGACGCGGCGAATCATCCGGAGGTGGACGCTCACAGTCTGACCGGCCTGCTCGACCGATGGGAAGAGCAGCGGGAGGAGGCCCGCGCCGAAATGCTGGAGTATCTGGGCGAGAAGGCGTTCTCCCGATTTAAGGAGGAGTTCCAGGCGTTCCTCGATAAGCCGATGCGCAACGAGCCGACTCATCCCGACGACCCGCGCGAGTCGCCGCCGCCGACGGAGGTGAAGCACGTGGCGCCCGGCCTCATGTGGGAGCATTACGGCATGGTCCGCGCCTACGAGCCGTTCCTGGAGGGCGCGCCGGTGGAGACACTACACGCCCTGCGAATCGACTGCAAGCGCCTCCGCTACACACTGGAGTTTCTGAAGGAGCCGCTGGGCGCCCCCGCCGACGGCCTCATCGCGGACCTCACCCGCGCGCAGGACCACCTGGGCGACCTGCACGACGCGGACGTGGCGGCGGACCTGCTGCGGCGCTACATCCGCGAACGGCTGAACGCCACAACGGAAGTGACGGCGGAGTCCATTGCGGGCGCAGTGACGTATCTCGGCGTGCGGGAGCGAGAATTGCGGGACCTGACGGAGACCTTCGGGGAGGAGTGGGCGCGCCTCACGGGGGTGACGTTCCGACGACTCCTCGGCGCCGCAACCGGCGCGCTCTGAAGTCCCAGCGCCATTCTACAGGAGAAATGAATGAGAGATCGGCGCCGGTCCGACGCCCTGTATGAAGCGGCCCTGCGGGTGATCCCCGGCGGCGTCAACTCGCCGGTGCGCGCGTTCAAATCGGTGGGAGGCCAGCCCCTCTTCATCGAGCGCGGCTCCGGCTGCACCGTGTGGGACGTGGATGGCAACGCCTACACCGACTACGTGGCGTCGTGGGGGCCGCTCATCCTCGGCCACGCGCCCCCGGCGGTCGTGGCGGCGGCGCATGAGGCGGCGATGAAGGGAACGAGTTTCGGCGCGCCCACCGCAGGCGAGGTGGAACTCGCTCAGGTCCTCTGTAATGCGGTCCCGTCGCTGGAGGAGGTGCGCCTGGTCTCCTCCGGCACCGAGGCCGTGATGTCGGCGCTGCGACTGGCTCGCGCGGCGACAGGGCGGAACCGCATCCTCAAGTTTGAAGGCGGCTACCACGGGCACACCGACGCCCTGCTGGCCTCCGCCGGGAGTGGCGTGGCGACACTCGGCATCCCCGGTTCCCCTGGCGTGCCCCCGGCGGTCGTCGCGGAGACGTGGACGTTGCCGTACAACGATCTTTCGGCGGTTCGTGAAGCGTTTTCGGCGGAAGGCGGGAGCATCGCGTGCGTGATTGTGGAGCCGGTGGCGGGCAATATGGGTGTCGTGCCTCCCGCGCCCGGCTTCCTCGAAGCGTTGCGCGACCTGACGCGCTCCCACGGCGCCCTGCTGATCTTCGATGAAGTGATCACCGGCTTCCGTCTCGCGTGGGGCGGGGCGCAGGCGCGGTTCGGCGTGACGCCCGACCTCACGACACTCGGCAAGGTGATCGGCGGCGGCTTCCCGGTCGGGGCGTATGGCGGGCGCCGGGACCTGATGGAGCAAATGGCGCCGGTTGGCCCGGTCTATCAGGCGGGCACCCTGAGCGGCAATCCCGTGGCGGTGGCGGCGGGCCGGGCCGCGCTGGAGCGCCTGCGTGACCCCGGCGCCTATGACCGCCTGGAGGCGCTTGGCGCCACGCTGGAGGACGGACTGACGCGCGCGGCGGCGGACGCCGGGGTTCCCGTCACGCTCAATCGCGTCGGCTCGATGATGACCGGCTTCTTTACCGACGGCCCGGTGACGGATTACGCCTCGGCGTCCCGGTCGGACGCGGCGCGGTATGGCGCCTTCTTCCGCGCGATGCTGGAGCGGGGAGTCTATCTCGCGCCGTCTCAGTATGAAGCGGCGTTTGTAGGTCTCGCGCACACTGCGGACGATCTGGCCCGGACGGTGGAGGCCGCGCGGGAGAGCCTGCGGGAGATCGCGGGCTGAACGCCTCAATCGACGAGAGGGAGGACAAGGCGGCGAGTGGTCCGCGCGAACCGGCGTCCCCGTCGCTCTTGTTTTGGGTCGTGGCCGGCTGCGTGGCCCTGACCCTGGCCGGGCTGGGGGCGATGGTGGTTTCCCTGTCGCCTCACGATCTCTGGTGGCAGACGCGCGCCGGGGAGATCATCGCGCGAACCCATCGTATTCCAACGGCTGACCCGTTCTCGTGGACCGCGCGCGGGGAGCCGTGGCTCGTGCAGGAGTGGCTGTCCGGCCTCCTCTTCTATACTCTGCAAAACCGGTTGGGGTGGGACAGCCTGGTGGCGCTTCAGTTCGCGCTGATGGCCGTGACCTACGCGGCAACCGTAGGGGCGAGCCGGGCGCGCGGCGCGAGCGTCCTGCTCTCCTTCGGGGGCGCGACCCTCGCCATGTGGGCGATCCGTCCGTGGCTCGCGCTGCGGCCTCAACTCTTCACTTACGCCCTGTTCGCGGCGACTCTCGCGCTGATGGATATGGCGCGTCGGCGGCCCGCGCTACTACTCGCGTGGATTCCCGTGACGGCGCTTTGGGCGAACATGCACGCGGGCGCGCTCATCTCTCCGGTGATGATGGGCGTTGCGGCGGCCGGCAGCGGGGCCGACAATCTGCGCGACTGGCTCCGCGCCGAGCGAGGGGAGCCGGTCAGGCCGCGCTGGAGCCAAACCCTCTGGCTGGGAGGCGCCACGGGGGCCACCGCACTGGCGACCCTCCTCACGCCGCACGGCCTCGCGCTGTGGGCCTATCCGGGCCGCGTCACCGGGCGCCCCATCGTCACCGACTTCATCACGGAGTGGCAGTCGCCCGACTTTCATCTGTCCGGCCTGGTGATGGCGGTCCTCGTCTTCTGGGTGACGCTCGCGGCCTTCACGTGGAGCGGCTTCCGTCCGCCCCTGCGTGATTTCCTCTTCTTTGGGGCGTTCCTGTCGCTGGCGATGCTGCACAAGCGGAACGTCCCCTTCTTCGCGCTGAGCGCGGTCCCGATGGCGGCGGGGCGCATCCACGCCTGCCTGGAGGAACGTGGCTGGGCCGGACTCACGCGCACGGCTTGGGCGGGCGCGCTCGCGCTGCTTCTGTCGCTGCAACCGATGGCGCAATCCCTGTCATCCTGGCCGAAGCATGGCTGGTTCGCGTCGCAGGCTAACCTGGAGGTCTTTCCGGTGGCGGCGGTGACGTGGCTCCCGAAGCATCCGCCTTCGGGGCCGCTGTTCAACCTGTACCAGTGGGGCGGCTACCTCATCTGGCGCGCGCGCGACATCCCCGTCTTCATTGACGGGCGCGCGGAGGTCTATTACCGCAAGGGCGCGTTCGACGATTACGTCCGCGTGAGCCGCCTTCAGCCCGGCTGGCGCGAGACGCTGGACCGCCGGGGGGTGAAGGCCGTCCTCATGGAGCCGTGGTCGCCGCTGGCGCAGGCGCTGGCCCTCGACCCCCAATGGAACGTGGTGTATCGGGACCGGCAGGCGGTCCTCCTGGAACGGGGATGAGGGGCGTCAGGCTGTGGTGGACGGCGGTGGGCTGGCGGGCGCCGGGGGAGCGGTGTCCGCCTGCGCGACCTCCACGGCTTTTGCGCTCGCCGGGGCGATGAGGGGCCAGAGTCGCTGGGCGGCTTCACGTTCCTGCCCCTGGATTTGCTGAGCAAGTTGCGCCGTCTCCGTGTCGCCGATGGCGGTGGCCCAGGCGTGGAGGGCCTCGTACATCGCCATCTCGAAGTTCTCCGTGCCGAACGCCTGAATCAGGTTCATACTGGTCTTGTCATAAGTATCGTGGCCCATGTTCATCAGGTCGCCCGCTTTAGCGAGGAGCTGGTTGGTCCACGACTTCAGCGCCTGGGTCTCCCCGCCGAGGGCGCGGATGCGGGCTTCCAGCATCTCTTCCTGGTCGTGCGTCACCTTGCTGTGTTCGACGAAGAGAGCGCGCACTTCAGGGTTGTTGACCTCCTCGGCCATGTTATTGAGGGTGGAAACGAGGGCTTTTTCAAACGCCCAGGCGTCGTTCAGGTAGCGCAGGGTCTTCTCGGTATGAGTTTCCATGGGGAACCTCCCAAGGGTGTGAAAGGGGCGGCGGACGATGAAGCGGCGCCCGGTATGGAGATACCCGTTCGCCGATGGTTTCACTCATCACATGGTCGCATGGAGGATGAAGCGCATGCGCGTCCCGCGAAGATCGAAGGTTGCAGGCGTCGCTCGCTGTGGTGTAGAACATGACGAACAATCCGTCCTCCTTATCCGACTTATATCCGCCACAAAGGACCCCACAATGCACATCGCCGACATCCTCAGCAGGCGTTCCCCCTCCTTCAGCTTCGAGTTCTTTCCGCCCAAGGACGAGAAGGCATCGCAGCAGCTCTTCGCCTCCATCGCCGACCTCATGCCGCTCGAACCCGCCTACGTGAGCGTCACCTACGGCGCCGGGGGGACAACGCGCGAGCTCACCCACGAGCTGGTCGTGCGGCTCCAGACGGAGACCGATCTCACCGTCGTCTCGCACCTCACCTGTGTCGGCGCCACGCGCGAGGAGACGCGAGCGCTGCTGGAGCGGTATCGCGCCCACAACATTCACAACATCATGGCCCTGCGCGGCGACCCTCCGAAGAACAGCGCCGGGTTCGTTCACACCGAAGGCGGCTTCCGATATGCGGGCGAACTCGTCGCCTTCATCAGGGAGAACTTCCCGGAGATGGGGATCGGCGTCGCGGGCTTCCCCGAAGGCCACGCCGAAATGCCCAATCGCCTGAAGGAACTCGATTATCTCAAGGCCAAGGTGGACGAGGGCGCCGACTATATCTGCACCCAGCTCTTCTTCGACAACCGGGACTTCTTCGACTTCCGCGAGCGGTGCGAGCTGGCCGGAATCACCGTTCCCATCATCGCCGGGATCATGCCCGTGACCTCGCGCAAGGGCATGAGCCGCATGGCCGAACTCGCCCTGGGCGCGCGCTACCCCGCCCGGCTGCTTAAGGCCCTCTCCCGCGCCGAGGACGACGACGGCTTCGAGCGCGTGGGGGTGCATTGGGCCACCGAACAGGTGCGGGACCTGATTGATAACGGCGTGAAGGGGATTCACTTCTATACGCTGAACCGCTCGCACGCCACGCTGAACATCTACCGCGCGCTGGGCGTTACGAATTCGCTGGCGCTGGCCCGATAGAAGCCTCTTCGACGGCCTGATGCGCCGCCCGCATCACAGCGGAGGATGTGAGGTAGGCGCGATCGATGAGCCACCCTGCTGAAGCGCGCCGGACACGGCGTCGGCGCGATGCCGGGCCTCCCGGATCGCCTCGGTGAAGCCCGGCGCGAGGTGGGGCGCCACGCGGTCGGCGGGGAGCTCCTCCTCCAGAATCTTCCACCACAAGTCATCGGTCATATAACTCAGATCAAAGATCATCACGCCGCCGGTCGTCGCCAGGGACGCACGGATCGCCTGCCGGAACGCCTCCGGCTTCCCCTTGTACTGGATGAGGTAGAGGCTGCCGTACGCCGCCGTCTCGTCGCGCACCGCCCCCAGCGTCTCCTCCGCCGAGCCTTCCACCGTGGCGGACGGCTTCACGCCCGCCGCCTCCGCTTCACTCTTCCACGCGGTGGGGTAGTAGGTGCCGGAACAGAGCAGGTCGAGGAGCGGCGCGTACCCGGTGGCCGCGAAATTGGGCGTCATCCAGTCGTACTGGTGAGGGAATGCGGGGCTGCCCCAATTCACGCCCACATCGTAGTAGACCGAGTACCACGAGCCGACATAGACGCCGATCTGCGTGTCACGGCGGGCGCGGCGGATGGTCTGGCGCGCCTCAGCGAGGAACTCCGTAATGACATGAGACCGCCACTCCAGCCATGAGGTGAACCGGGGGCCGCGTGTCATGGCGCCGCCGGGGCGTGTCGGGAAGGTGAGGATGTCATGGGGCCAGCGCGCCACCCGCTCGTGGGACCACTCCTCGAAGGCGCGGCGGGAGTCATCGGAGAAGTCGGCGTGGAGGTTGGGGTACCGCATCCGGTCGAGGAAGATGCCCCGCACGGCGTACTTCCGGGCGACTTCGCGGAGGATGCCGAGGATTCGCTTCCGCACATCGGGCCGGATCGGGTTGACGAAGACGGCGTATCGGTCGCTGGAACTGGCTTCGCCAGGGACGAATTGCGTCTCTCCCACAATGTTCAGCGTGAACCCCTCGAAAGCGTGACGCCGCAGCCACTCCCGGCCCGCGCCGCGCGCCACGAGCAGGCCGCCGCCCGGTGGAATCGAGTAGGGCGATTTCGAGAGGGCGTCCCCTTCCGCCATGAACGTCACGCGGTCATCCCGGTCATACGTGACGAGGAGGTCGCCCGGCTTTGCGGCGCTGTAGGGACCGGACGCCGGAGTGTACGCCGCGATCTCGTCCGCGCCGGGTGGCTCGTTCTCGCGGGCGATGGGGTACCGCTCCAGCCCCGCCGAACTGGCGAGCCAGGTCTGCGTGTCGTACGAGACGACCTGCCACTCCTTATGGTCGTAGGCCGGGCCGCGCGAAAAACTCTTGTGCCCTTCCGAAAAGATGTTCAGCGAGGCGTAGATCGGGATACCGGCGGCCTTTCCCGCTTCGATGAACGCGGCCAGCACGTCGAAGTCGCGGGGATACGGCGCGCCCTTCCACTCCGCAAGGCGCGGGGCGATGCGCGAGTCGTAGAGGACCTCGCCGACGAGCGGCTTCACGTCCACCACGATGCTGTTAATGTGCGCGGCGCGGCACCGGGCGATCACCTCGCGGACGCGCTCCACACTGTTGAGGGTGGCGGCGTTGGCGGTGGCGTCCACCCAGAGGAGGTGGGCGGACAATCTCCCGGCGCGGGACGAGGCCGCCATCATGCTGATCGGCGCGGGAGGGACTGGAGGCGGGGGCGGTGTGGGCGGCAGGGAACTCGGCGCGGCGTCGGGAATGGCGGGGTCCTTCAGGTTGGGGAGCGGCGCGGCGGCGGGCGTGATCGTCATCGTTAAGGCCGCCTGCCCCGCAACGGCGGTGGCGCCGTCCGCCGTTAATCCCGCCGCGAGGAGGACGATTCCCACCGCGAGACGGAGCGCTGAGGGACGGCGGAGGCGTCGGTCTCGGCGACTCACTTCCCGGCGCCGTCCAGTCCGGTCGCGGAAGAGAGCGGCTGCCGGGCAAGAGTGTTGCGCGGCCTCACCACAAACGTGGCCGGATAGTTGGACCCTGCGAGCGGCATCGTCAGCACGTGAACCTGCTTTTTCTCGCCGGGTCCGAGCGGATAGGTCCCCAGCACATACTCCTGGGGCGGCTGGATGTGGGTCGTTTCCATCATGCGCCCGTCCACGAGGAAGACGCCACGCGCCACGCCCGCCGCCGGATCAAACACCAGCTCCGCGACATTGCGCTGCCCCGTCGGGTTCTCCAGGTTGAACGTCATATCGTAGATCACGCCGTAGTTGCCGTGCAGCGGGTGCGTTTTGTCGTTGTTCCGAACCGGCTCGCGGCCAAACGGCACGAAGGTCCAGCGCCCGCCGACGTTGTAGGTCTCCTTCACGCGCTGCCGGGTGGTGGAATAGACCTCCGGGTTGGCTTTGGCTTCGCGCATGGCCGGCGCCTGATCGGGCGGCTCGGCGCGGATTTGAATCGTGACGCCGGAGCCGGAGAGCAACGCCAGGTGATAGATGCCGCTCGCCGTCTGGTCCTTCGTCAGCCGTTGTTCGAGGAGGGTGAAGGTCTCGTTCGGTTCCAACTGGCGAATGTAACCGGAGTCGTTGAGCCAGAGCGGGATGAATTTGGCGGCGGCCCGGTGCCCAATCTGATACGTATCCAGCTGTGGGTTCGCGGAACCGTCTATGATTTGCAGACGAGCGGGGGTGGGGCCATTCTGGATTTGGATGATGAAGCGGATGGGGGCGGCCATCGCGCTTTGATGGTGGTAGAGCAGGCGCGCGGTCTGCTGCGATTTTAGCGTTTCGTTGTAGAGGACGCCGTAGTACTTTCGCAGCATTTCCGGGTCGTTGGAGTAGAAGAGGAAGTTCGGCTCCGTCCGCCCGACTTCTTCCTGAAGCAGCCTCACCTGCGCGGTTCGCTCCACCGGGATGTAATCCGGCCCGGAGAGGGTCACGGGGACGCGGACGACGGCCCCGCCGGGGGGGATGACTCGCGGCAACTGATACGAGTCGAAGACTTTGGCGGAGGCGCCTGGTTCGGCGACAGTGTTGCGGGCCACCTGGTTGTTAATCAGGTCGTGCAGGGTCAGCCGGTCGGGGCCGTTGCCGGTGATCGGCAGGAACGTGTCCTGCACCCGTCCGGCGTACTTGCGGACGATGAGGCGGGTTTCGGCGGAGTACCCGTTGAGGGTGACGCGCAGGGTTCCCGCGCCAACCTCTTTGCCGACGAGGGTGACGGTGCGGATCGCTTCATCGGTTGAGGCTTCCACAACGCCGTTTGGTTCCTGGAGCAGTTCCACCTTCACGCCGGGAGACGATTCGATGCGCACGGTGCGCGTCTCTCCCACCGGAATCGTCAGGCGCGACGGGGTGAGAACCACGGGCGCCTGGGTGAGCATCTCGCGGAGAGTTCTCTCCCAGGTCGCGGCCAGAGACTGGCGCGTCATGCCTTTGAGTTTGGCTTCGGCGTCGCTGACGGTGAGCAGCGCCGAGCCGCCTGCGAGGAGGATCGCGCCCTGGGGCGTGTCCTTCACGGTGATGCTTTTAGGGTTAAAGCCACGGTCCACGAGGTTGCGCAGCCGGTTCACCACAATCTGCGGGCGGTCGGGCAGCGCCCACGGCTCGTTCACGCTGTCGAAGCGGAGAGCCGGGCGACGATTGATGAGCAGCGCCACATCCCTGCCGGACAGATCCAGGCTGATCTCCGGTTTCCATGTTGAAGCGCGGCCAACCCGCGCAGGCGGGCGCAGCGGCGACGGTTTGGCGGGTTTCGCCGCCTCCACAGCCGACGTCATGCAGACGGCGGTCATCGCGGAGATCAGGGGAAGTAAGGGTCGAAGTAAGGGGGAACGTGAGGGCATAGGACGACGCAGGGGGGCGAAGGAAGAGAGCGAGGGGAGATCAGGGAAGGTCCAGGGGGCAATGAACGCTTTTAGGTCGAGAGGAATAAGAGACAACCAAACGGCGAGCCTGCTTTCAGGGGTCGCAGGTCTCGCCGGGGGCCACGACAGGGAGGGAGGGGACGGATTTCGGACGGGGCGTTAATGCTTTTCCATGTTGGGATCGAGGTCGTTGACACCATTTGTGGTGAGAATATTGTGAAAATCAATCACTTCATCAATCGTGATGGGGCCCAGCCGGTCGAATCGCTTCTTCTCCTCGCCCAGAAACTCCGAGGGGACTTCCCGCAGCAGCCCTTCGTCCCAGCGTTCCGGGTCTATGAACTTTTCGCTGATGCGCTTGCAGCGTGAGCAACGAAACTTTACGTAGATGAAGTTGGGGCCGAAGACTCTGGGGTATTGTCCCTTGAGCAGCACATCCTTCGTCACAATCCGCTGCCCGCAGTTGCATGTAATGCCGCTTTTCGTGTTCATGCAGTATCCTCCGATGTCTCGGATTCTCACCATTACCCGGCGGGGCGGGGGGAGTTACCCCTCGCGTCTCGCGGACGGCCTCGGCGCTTCCATACCTCCGTATATCGGCGCCGAAGCGTCGGTTTGGAGTCCGAAAGCGGACAGAACCTGCGGGAGCGTGTGAGTTCCGGGCCATTATAACAGCGACATGGAGCGGCGCCAATACACGGCTGCGCCATTAACGCCTTTTTTTGGGGCCGCGCCGACACTTTCTCACCGGCCCCACCTCTATTTTACACGGATACGGAGCATGAAAGCATCTTCGGTGTTACGGGAGGGTGCGGATCAAAGTTTTGCACATGGTCAGGGAACCCCGCCGTCGCGGACGCCTCGGTTACCGGAGCGCTCCTGTTCGTCGTGAGGGAGTCCGCAGGAGACGGGCGGTTGAAACCGCTGCAACAGACACACGAAACCCGCCTGCGCGGGTTAGGGGATCGATGC
>JBBRGS010000076.1:0-15284 GCA_038240635.1 Armatimonadota bacterium | reverse complement strand
CCTGAGCAACATCCCGCTCGTGGGGCGCCTCTTCCGCAGCCGACGCCGGAACAACACCGACACCCAGTTGCTCATCTTCGTCACGCCGAACATCGTCACCGAGCACGCCAACACGGCGGACGCCCCGCCCTGATCTTAGCGACGCCCTTATCCTATCCAACCAAAGCGGCGCAGACTCCTCACTGGAGTCTGCGCCGCTTTGGTTTCGCTTCCAGGCCGGACGATCAGCCGTGTTCCACCCTGTGAAGTTGGAAGCCGGTCTCCGTCAACAGCGCATCGAGCGACTGATCGTGCGGCTCAACCGGGATCCGCTCCACCCGTTGAAGGTCAAAAGCGATCCCAACTGTCCACGCGCGCAGGTGGGGATCGGCGAGGAAGCGGTCGTAATACCCTTTGCCGTAGACGATGCGGCCGCCGTGAGCGTCAAACACGGCCCCCGGCGCGAGAATGAGGTCCAAATCCCGCATCGCCACCGGCCGGAGTTGCGCGGGGTCCGGCACGCCATACGCTCCCGGTTCAAGCAGGTCTCCCGAAACATATTCGGCGGCGACCAGAGCGCCCGGCGCCTGCGTCATGTGCGGCATGGCGAGGCGCTTCCCCGCGCGCTCCAGCGCCGCGATCATCGGCTCGGTGGGGACCTCGCTGCGGAAGGTGAAGTAGAGCATCACAACGCGGGCGGCCTGAACCCTTGGCTCCCGCATCAAATGGTCTGTGATGCGCTCAGCCCGCTCCATCCTCTCAGAGGTCGTCAACGCATCCCGGCGTGAAAGTAACTCCCGCCGCAGACGCGCTTTTTCGAGGCGTAGAGCAATGGCATCCTCCGGGTGAAGCGGGAAGTCGGATGTTTTCGGTGATGCGTTCGCGCTCACCGGCGGACGTTCATCCCGGCGTAACTGTTCTGAGGGGGGGGCAAGGGGGCGCCGGATCCCGCCGTCCGTGGCGCGAAGGTGGAAGGCGGAGGATGAGACCCGTCCGAACCGGCGCCCAGCAGGATTTGCAGCGAACTGAGGTCACGGGCCTTCGACATCACCTCGTCGCGGGTCACAACGCCGGTCCCCATCAGTTCCTGTAGCGATTGCTCCAGCGTGATCATTCCCTTCGCCCGGTGGGTCTCAATGTGGCCCGGAATCTGCTCCACCTTGCCCTCGCGGAGGTAGGTGCGAACCGCCGGATCGCACAGCATGATCTCCCGCGCGGCGATGCGCCCGCTGCCATCGGCCTTCCTCAGGAGTAATTGGGAGACGACGCCTTCCAGCGATTCGGCGAGTTGCGCCCGTATTTGCGACTGTCGGCTGGAGTCGAACACATCGATCAGTCGGTCAATCGTCTTGGGCGCGCTGATGGTGTGCAGCGTGCCGAAGACGAGGTGCCCGGTCTCCGCCGCGCGGATGGCCAGTTCGATGGTCTCCAGGTCGCGGAGTTCGCCGACGAGGATAACATCGGGGTCTTCGCGGAGGGCGCCGCGCAGGGCGGAGGCGAACGTTTTCGTGTGGCGCTCCACTTCGCGCTGGTTCACGAGGCACCCTTTGGAGGGATGCACGAACTCAATCGGGTCTTCAATGGTGATGATGTGACCCTTGCGCTCCGTGTTGATCAGGTCCACCATCGCGGCGAGCGTTGTGGATTTGCCGGAGCCAGTAGGACCCGTGACCAGCACCAGCCCGCGCTCCTTGCGCGCCAGTTGTCGAACGGTGTCCGAGAGTTTCAATTCATCAAAGGAGGGAGGCGAGCTCTTCACGGTGCGGAAGACGGCGCCCTCGCCGTTGCGCTGCTGATACAGATTGGCGCGGAACCGGCCCGCCCCCTTGATCTCGATGGCGAAGTCCACATCCTTCGTCTCTTCAAATCTGGCCTTCACCCAGTCCTGAATGCTGTCATACAGGAGGGTGTGGACTTCCTCCGCCGAGAGCGGGTCCTTCCTCAAGGGGACCATTTCGCCGTGAATCCGCATCATGGGGGGCGATCCGGCGGAGAGATGCAGGTCGGAGGCGCCGCGCTTCACGGTTTCCAGCAGCAGGTCCAGCATATCCATCGCGGCGTTCTCCTCAGGGGTCACGGCGGAGTCTTCCACCGAGCGTGGCAGGTTCCATTCGGTTATACCACGCGCCTGGAGTCTGAGGGGTCACAAGTCCGACACTTCGCGGTAAGCCCAACGGGTCAGCCCGGTTTTTTCGTGCCCTCGGTCACGTCCCGAATCCACGCCAGCCCGGCCATCGCCTGCGGGAAGCCGAGCGTGGTGATGCAGAGCAGCGCGACCTGCTCCAGTTCCTCCGGCGTGACTCCCTCGCCCAGGCAACGCCGCGCATGAGAGTGAACCGCGCCTTCAGAGCGCGCGCCCAGCGCAATGCCGAGCTTGATGAGCCGGAGGGTCCGTTCATCAAGGGGACCGGCGGCCTCCACGGAGCGGGCGAGCGAATTGTACGATTCGGCGACATCAGGATACTTCTCGCTGAAGGCGGCGAAGAAGCCCGGCACGCGGTCGGGGCGTTGAGGGGTCTCAGAAACGGACATCGGTTCCTCCTGCGGGGGAGAGTGAGGAGCGGTTATAAATCGGGAGTGTATGCGGCAGCTTCCAGGAGGACGCCATCGGGATCGCGGAAGTAGACGATGCGCTTGCGGCCCGCCGAACCCACCGCAAACGGCACGTCCATCGGCTCGGAAAGCAGGGGGACCTGAGCGGCCTTCAGGCGCCTCACGAAGGCGTCCATATCGTCCACCACGAAAGCGAGATGCCGCACGCCGAGGGTATTGGGGGCGCCGTTCGCCGGAAGCGCTTCGCCGGTGGGGGAGACATACTGAAGCAGTTCCAGCCGTGGCCCGCCCGACGGAAACTCGTAGAAGACGCAGCGCGCATGGACGCCATGCAACCCCGTCACCGCCTCAATCCAGTCGCCTTCGAGGGTCGCTTCAAAGCCGCGCGTCAGGCCGAGTGTGCCCCCGTAGAAGCGGCGCGACACTTCCAGATCGGATACCACGATATTGACGTGATCGAGTCGCATGAAGTGACCTGTATCCCGCGCTTCGAGCGCTTACCCGGATAAATTCAGAACGCCAGCGCCCCGCTAAGGAAGGCCGACGCGCGCCGAAAGCCGTGATCGGGACGCCACGCCGCTCCCGCCGCCACACCCTGGTGAACGGGCGCCGCCAGTCCCACAAACGGGCCTCGACCGGTCCATCCCGCCCACGCGGAGAGCCAGGGCCGGTTGCGGGCAGTGTACAGCAGCGGTCGCTCCAGCGCCAACCCGGCGGTCAGTCGGCTCTCCAGCCCGGTGTAGACGGCGGCCTTCAGCGCTGGTATCTGATACGCCTTCAGGCGCGACCGGGGGAAGCGTCGGCCCGCCAGCTCCTCGCCGAGGAAGTCCCGTGTGAGGCGATAGAGACGATCCGGGAGTAACACAATGCCGAAGTGATTGGTGGGGAGCCACAGCGTCGCCGGGTTGTGGAGCGCGCGGATCATGGCGGTGGCGCAGGAGCGCGGCACGATGAGGTCCTCGGTTCCGTTCACCATGAGGATGGAGCGGGGAGCGTTGCAGTCGGCGTATCGGGTCGGCTCCACCTTGGCGAGTCGTCGCTCGGTTTCATCGCGGGTGATTCCGGCGCGCTGAAGGACACGTCGGGCGCTTTGGGCCACTCCTGCGATGCTCTTCCAGAGGAGGCCGGCCACGTCGCCGCCCGCCACGAAGGTGACGCCGGAGCGGATGCGCGAATCCTCGCCCATGAGCAGGTGGGCGAGGAAGCCGCCGATGCTCACGCCGACGACACCGATCCGCTTCGGGTCCACGTCGGGCCGCTCACCGAGCCAGCGGACCAGCGCCGCCGCGTCAGAGATCGCCTGCTTCACGTTGGCGAGGGTGGCGTCGAGATCGCCCCGCACGAAGAGCGCGCCGTTGGCGACGCCTGGAGGGGTTCGGCGTCGGTGGAACGGGAGGTCCATGAAGACGGCCACGAAGCCGTGTTGCGCGAGGCTGGCGGCGAGGTTGCGCTCGAAGCGGGCGTCGGCGACGGCGAGGAGGTTGTGCAGCACGAGGACAGCGGGACGGCGGACTGCTGAAGGCGATACGGGAGGCAGATAGAGGTCGGCTTGCACGGTGTCGTTCGGCGCGATGCCGGAAGGCCGAGGGGTGGGAAAACGCAGGGCCGCCCGGCGATACCCGTGAAACGCCTCGAACGGTCCCAGGGTCACCTCCGGCGCGGGAAGGGCTGCCAGCCGGTCGTCGCAGGCGGCGGGGAGCGGGGGGGAAGCAGCCCCGTGGGCGGTCAGGCGCGGGCAGAGGCTCAACCCGGTCAGCCATAGGATGGCCCAGCTGGTAATCAGGCGCACAAGTTCCGCTCCGTTTCATGCCATGTCATCAACGCTGTATTTCGTTCCGGTCGCTGCATCCCCTGCCGGTCGCCGCCGAGTCTCTCAGCGACTGTCACAAAAGTGTGATTAAGATCACACTCTCCTCCCCGGAGCGACGTGGAACGTTGGAGTGTCGGCGGTCAGAAGCGGACCGCTCACTCAAAAGCCGGGGAGACAAAAATGACGGAAGCGGAATCTTTGCAACGGATGAATGACTGGGTCGCGGTGCGTATCATGGGCTGGGAAGTCCTGGAAGTGGGCTGTTTTTATAACGCCAGTGATTCCCCCCGCCAGTGGACTCTCACCGAGTGGATGCGCGAGGTCGGCATTGAGCAAATGGGACGTTACTACATTGATGTGGAGCATGACTTTTGGGTGGATTCGAGGGAATGGCTCCCCGGCGCCCGAATGGCGAGCGAGGGCGAGGTCCTGGAGTATATGCGCGTCCATGGCTCCGAGGTCTCCCTCACGTGGGATACCCGGCGAGGCGTGTGGCGGTGCGCCTGGCGGTACGAGGGCAAACTCCTGAATGGGGAAGCCGAGGAGTCGAAGTTTGCCGTGTATCAAGCCGTGCTGCAGCAGGCCGAAATGGAAGCGCGAATCGCCGCCTGAACTTCGATAAGCGTCACTTCCATCGCTCTTGAGGACAGGTAGCCCCAGGCGGCGGTTCATCCCGCCGCTCAGTTTTTGTGGACGTGCCAGATATCGTGTCCTGGGGCGGGGCGATCCGGTTCACGCGGATTGGGGGCCATCGCCTTCACATGGCCGTCCACGAAGAGATAATCGTTGCGACCGTTGTGCCACGGCTGATCGGCGAATTGAAAGCCTTTGACTGGATGTCGCCAGTAGCCGCGCGCGTGGGTCCAGTCCCCATCGCGGTAGACGTAGCCGAATCCGGTGTTCTCGGCGGCGGTAGCGGTTTGGGTTCCCTCGAAGAGGAGGAGGGTGTCCGCCGGTGCGGAGATTTCCGACAGGGCGAGCGCGTCGGTGATTTTGACCGACACTTTGGGGTCTTCCACATCGGGCGGATCGCGGAGGAAGGTGTTCATCGTGTAGGAGCGTGGCTCCCACTTCGGATTGTCCCAGCCGGTCAGTTCCGGGCAAGCCCACACCGATCCGGCGCCGGTGCGGTTGCGGAGGTACCGATCCAGCCCCATGCCGCTCCCCTGGTCCCAGTAGTTGCGCTCGCCGAATAGCCCGCCGGGGGCGGGAAGGACTCCGTCCCAGTCGTCGGCGTAGAGCGCGAAGGCGTGTCCCAGCTGCTTCAGGTTGGATTGGCAGACGGCCTGCCGGGACCTCTGGCGGCCGGTGAAGAGGACGGGAAAGAGCAGCGCGGCGAGGATACCGAGGATCGCCACCACGACGAGGAGTTCGATTAGCGTGAAGCCCGGCGAACGGCGCCGGCGCGGTGAGCGGCCTGTGCGGCCTGGGAAGATCGCGCTCCTCTGTTCCGTCACTTTGTTAGGGTTCACGGTATCACCTCCCCGCCTGGCGTTGGATATTCGGCTGATTCACAGACCCGGTTGTCCGTTTAATCATCCTCCGTATCATTTTACGTTGGCGTCCGCCTGTTTCCTTCTTCAGCGCATTCAACACCTGTCGCCTCCTCCGTCGCCTGGGCGCTCCTCCTCGGCGTAACACTTTTGTCCGCCTGGGTTCAGAACAGAAGATAGTGCTTCAATAATTTCCGGCGCCCCTCGAAGGATCGCTCTTTGTCGCGCCGAAAGCAGGACCCATAGCGCCACGAACCTAATACTAAAGGGAGTCGCGCGCCCGCATGGGCGCCGACACTTCTTCAAAGGATGGATCAATGAGTTCAACACGACGTGATCTACTAAAAACCGGCGCGGCCCTCGGCATGGGCGCGTGGGCGGCCCGCAGCGCCTGGGCGGACGACATCAATCCCAACTCGCCCAACGAGCGGGTCAACTTCGGCTGCATCGGCGTGGGCGGAAAAGGCGACAGTGACACCGCCGACGCCGCGCGCCTCGGCAACGTTGTCGCCATCTGTGACGTGGATGACAACACCCTCAACGCCGCCGCCGCCAAATATCCCAACGCGAAAAAGTACCACGATTACCGCAAAATGCTCTCCGAAATGGGCAAAAGCATCGACGCGGTGACGGTCAGCACGCCCGACCACAACCACACGCCCGCCGCCGCCATGGCGATGAAGATGGGGAAGCACTGCTTCTGCCAGAAGCCGCTCACTCACAGCATCTATGAGGCGCGTCGCCTGGGCGAAATCGCCAAAAAGATGAAGGTCGCCACGCAGATGGGCAACCAGGGCACCGCCGACAGCGGCCTGCGCCACTCCGCCGCCCTCCTTCGCGCCGGAGGAATCGGCACGGTCAAAGAGGTGCATGTCTGGACCAATCGCCCCATCTGGCCGCAGGGCATCCCGCGTCCCGCGTCGGCCCCCGTGCCCGCCAATCTGCACTGGGACCTCTGGATCGGCCCCGCGCCCCAGCGTCCGTACGCCCCCGGCTACCACACCTTCAGCTGGCGCGGTTGGTGGGACTTCGGCACGGGCGCGCTGGGCGACATGGCCTGCCACACGGTCAACATGCCGTATATGGGCCTCGATCTGCTGAACCCGACCTCCGTGCAGGCCGAAAGCGCGCCCAACAACAAAGACAGCTACCCGAAGTGGTCTCACATCCGCTTCGAGTTCCCTAAAAACAAGCAACGCCCCGCCCTCACCATGTTCTGGTATGACGGCGGTCAGCGACCTTCGCCGGACCTCCTGCCGGGCGTCACCTACTCCGACAGCGGCTCGCTGGTGATCGGGGACAAGGGCAAACTGTACACCCCCGGCGATTACGGCGGCGGCGGACAGGTCATTGACGGCGTGGACGTGGGCGAAGTGAAATTCGAGACTTCTCCCGGCCACTTCGAGGAGTTCATCCGCGCCATCCGCACGGACAATAAGCAGCCCGCCCGCTCCAACTTCCCAAACTACGCGGGGCCCCTCACGGAGACGATCCTGCTTGGCAACCTCGCAGTGTGGGCCGGAGGCAAAAAAGTGGAGTGGAACGCGAAGCGCATGAGCGCCACCAACGCGCCCGAAGTGGCGCACATCATCCGCCCGACCTATCACAACGGCTACGAATTGGGCTGATCGCGCTCGGCGAAACGGTCCCGCGCAAGGGCCAGCCGCCGCATGACCTCCTCGTCGGAGGTCTGATCAAACGCCTCATAATGCGCCCCGACGGCCTGAAACGGTGTCGGGGCGCTGAGGCGTACCACCTCCACGCCGAGCGCTTCCACCTCTGCCAGCGAGATGGGCGCGCCGACCGGCACGGCCAGGATTACGCGCCCCGGCTGTCCCTGAAGCAGGCTTTCCAAAGCCGCGCGGGCCGTCACCCCCGTGGCGAGGCCGTCATCCACCAGAAGGACCGTGCGCCCCGACACCTCCGGCCATGCGGCATCCCCTCGATACAGCCGCAGGCGACGCTCCATCTCGGCGCGCTCCCGCTCCACCGCCGCCTGAAGCGTTTGGGGAGGGATATGCAGGTCGCGGATGGCTCGCTCATCAAGAAGCGTTACGCCTCCCGGAGCGACCGCGCCGACGCCCAGCTCCGGCTGGAACGGCGCTCCCACCTTGCGGGCCACGATCACGTCCAGCGGCGCGCCGAGGGCTTTTGCCACCTCATACCCGACGACGACGCCTCCGCGCGGCAGGGCGAAGACCAGCGGGGCTTCCAGGTCCAAAGCCGCGAGGCGTTCCGCCAGCTGTCGCCCGGCGTCCGCCCGGTTGTGGAAGATCATGATCAGTTACTCCCCGTTTGGTCCTCCCGGTACGGCAACGCGCCCGGCTCTCACTCCGTGGATGGAGAGAGCCGGACGCGAAGACGACTGTTAACCTGAATAGCGGGAAGGCTACCGCATTCGGCGCATGGGCCGTCGGTTGGCCTCGATGATGCCCATCGTGCGGCGCGCCATTACGAGGTGATCCTGAAGCGTGGGCAGCGTCTTGATCACGAAGTTGTGCAGGTCCGTATCGTTCGCTCGTCCCGATTCCTTCTGGAACTCGGCGACATCCTTCACGTGATCGTTGATCATGGCGCGCATATAGGAGCGGTCAAAGGTTCGTCCCGACAGCCGCGAGAGCCGGGTGTGCAGCCGTCGGTCCTCGGCCTTCATGCCTGTGGGGAGCATCACACCCTTGCGCCGCGCGAGGGCCTTCAGACTGGCGTTGGCCATGCTGTGGTCGTGGACCATGCGGCGCCCGAAGCGTCGCACCACGCTCATGGACCCCTTTCGGGCTGCCAGTTGACCCAGCGCCACCTCCGCGATGCCGCCCTGGGCCGCCGCCTGCATGAAATGGCGATCCGATGCGCTGACGCGACTGCTCATGGTCATGGCGGAGCGGGCCATCGCGGGAGAGGCCGATACGCCGCCGACGACGGTTCCCAGGACAGCCAGCGTGGTGACGAACGACTTATTCGAGATCATGAGGGGAAACCTCCGGGAGAGAGATGAGAGTGACGGGCCGGAACCGCACCCGTGGGGCGAGAGCAAGCGGGATGTGGAGTGGGCGATGGTGTTATCAGAGAAGTCTCGTCGCGCGGGAAGGTTTGAAAAGCGGGTTCTCACCCAACTTTAGGAATACCCCCTGAGCGCGACGATGAAACGAACGGCGCGGTCGGGGAACCTCCATCGGGCGACAGCGCGAACCTCGCCATTGAGCGAGGGTAGACTCGTCATGCCGAGTGGGAGAGGGGCGCCACATCGCCAGCGGCGTGGCCCTGAGCGACTACGCCTACGCCGACGGCGATCCCGTCAACCAAGCCGATTCATCGGGCTGTGATTGAGGGTTTCTCTGCGGCCCTCCGCGTTCTCTGCGTTAGTGTCCTTGCTTCCGATTCTGACGGCTTGGATAACGAAGAAAACCTGGAGAGGGGGCGACACCGTTTGTCGCCTTTTCGGACCCCATGATATAATCGGGCCACACTCCCCTTGCTGTTCTCCGCCCTCCTCACGCCCCGCCCTCACCCCATGACCGACTCCGCCGACGCCTCTATTCCGCCTGCTTCCGCCGCCGCCACGCCCACCGCTCCCCGTGAGGCCGTCCCGTCCCGCGAGCCGCGCGAGGATCGCTACCCCTTCGCCGCCGTGGAAGCCAAATGGCGCGCCCGCTGGACCGAACGCCAGACGTACGCCACGGAGCGCACCGCCCATCGAGGACCGAAGTTCTACGCCCTCGAAATGTTCCCCTATCCCAGCGGCGATCTCCACTGGGGACACGTCCGCAACTACACTCTCGGCGACGTGGCCGCGCGCTACCAAGTGATGAAGGGCCGTCACGTCCTGCACCCCATGGGATGGGACGCCTTCGGGCTGCCCGCCGAGAACGCCGCCATCAAAAACGGCTTCCATCCGGCGGAGTGGACCCGGCGCAACATCGCCCGCATGCGCGATCAGTTCGACCGCATGGCGTTCACCTACGACTGGTCAAAGGAAGTCAACACCGCGTCTCCCGATTATTATCACTGGACGCAATGGGTCTTCCTCCAATTGTATAAAGCGGGTCTCGCCTATAAGAAGAACGCGCCCGTCAATTGGTGCCCCAGCTGTCAAACCGCCCTCGCCAACGAGCAGGTGGTCGCCGGACTGTGCGAGCGGTGCGACTCGGCGGTCACAAAGAAGATGATGTCGCAATGGTTCTTCCGCACCACCCAGTATGCCGACCGCCTCCTTGCCGGGCACGAGACTCTCGACTGGCCGGAAGGCGTCCTCACCATGCAGCGCAACTGGATCGGCCGCAGCGTCGGCGCCGAACTGGTTTTCAAAGTGGACGGCATGGACGCCGATATCCCCGTCTTCACCACGCGCCCGGACACCCTCTTCGGCGTGACGTATATGGTGCTCGCGCCGGAACACCCGCTGGTGGAGCGCCTGATCGAAGGGAAGCGGAGCGCGCCGAAGGTCCGCGAGTTTGTGGAGCGGATGCGGCGGCAGACCGAGATTGAGCGCACCGCCACCGACGCCCCGAAGGAAGGCGTGGAACTCGAAGACTGTTACGCCATCAACCCGGCGAACGGCCAGGCCGTCCCGATCTGGATCGCCAACTACGCGCTGCTGGAGTACGGCACCGGCGCTGTCATGGCCGTGCCCGCCCACGATACCCGCGACTTCGAGTTCGCCCGCCAGTACGGCCTCCCCATTCTCGACGTGATCCAGCCCCCGCAGGACACCAGCGAGGACGCCACGGGGCAGGGGCGCCGCAACGTGGACGCCATCGCGCCGCTGGACGAGGCGTACACCGGCCCCGGCGTGATGGTCAACTCCGGCGCCTTCAACGGCCGCCCCAGCGAGGACGGCAAGTCGGAGATCACCCTGTGGCTGCAACAGCGCGGCCTCGGCAAGGCGACGGTCAACACCCGCCTCCGCGACTGGCTCCTCTCCCGGCAGCGGTACTGGGGCGCGCCGATCCCCATCCTGTACTGCGACGCCTGCGGCGAGCTGCCCGTCCCCGAAGACCAGCTCCCGGTGGAACTGCCGCTCGACGTGGCGTTCACGGGGAAGGGGGAGTCGCCGCTCGCCACGTCATCGTCGTTCGGGACGACCGCGTGCCCCCGCTGCGGAGGAGTCGCCCGCCGTGACCTGGACACGATGGACACCTTTGTCGACTCCTCATGGTACTTCCTCCGCTACCCCTCCGCGCGGGACGCCTCGGAGCCGTGGAACCGCGACGTTATGCGCCACTGGCTGCCGGTGGACCAGTACATCGGCGGCCGGGAACACGCCACCATGCACCTCATCTACGCCCGCTTCGTGACGATGGCCCTGTACGATCTCGGCCTCGTCCCCTTCGAGGAGCCGTTCACCCGCCTCTTCAACCAGGGCATCATCTACAAGGACGGACGCAAACTCTCCAAGCGCGACAACGTTGTCCCGCCCGATAGTACCTGCGACGAGTACGGCGTGGACACCGCGCGCTGTCACGTGCTGTTCCTCGCGCCGCCCGACGAGAGCGCCGAATGGAGCGAGAAAGGCATCGAAGGCGCATGGCGCTTCCTCAATCGAGTCTGGCGCCACGTCACGCAGAACCTCGCGCGCTACCAGGCCGACTGGGCCAACACGCTCCCCGCCGAACCGAATGAAGCCGACCGGACAGTGCGGCGCAAGGTCCATCAGACGATGCAGCGCGTCACCGAGGATATGGAGCGGCTCCACTTCAACACGTCCATCAGCGCGTTGATGGAACTGACCAACACGCTCTACGCCCACGGCGCCGACTGCTCCAGCGCCGTCTGGAGCGAGGCCGCCGACCGCCTCACGCGCCTGCTCGCTCCTTTCGCTCCCTATCTTTGCGAGGAGCTCTGGGAGCGGCTGGGCCACGAGCGCGAAGTCTATTTCGCTCACTGGCCCGCTTACGACGCCGCGCTCACCGTCGCCGACGAGATCGAGGTCGTTTTCCAGGTCTCCGGCAAGGTGCGCGACCGCGTAAAGGTCCCCGCCGACACCGCCCCCGCCGAACTGGAGCGACTCGCGAGGGCGAACGAGAAGGTGAACGCCGCCCTGGGCGACCGTCCCGTGATGAAGGCGATTGTGGTGCCGGGGAAACTGGTCAACCTGGTCGCCGGCAAATGACGAGCGCCCCGCCCGCCGCCCTCGCCCCGCGCCTCCTGACCCTCGATGACCGCGACCACTGGAACGCCTTCGCCGCCTCGTGCCCCGGAAGCGATGTGCTGCAATCGTGGGAGTGGGGCGACCTGAAAGGCCGGGGCGAGTGGACGCCGCTCCGCATCCTCCTACAGGACGGCGCGACTCCCGTGGCCGGGATGAGCGTCCTGAAGCGCGCTCTCCCTATCCCTGGCAGGAGCATCTTCTACGCCGCGCGCGGGCCACTGCTCCGCGACTGGAGCGCCGCCACCCTCCGCGACCTGCTCGTCGCCACGCGCAACCTCGCCCGCAAACACGGCGCCATCCTCCTCAAGGTGGACCCCGCGCTCACCGATCCTGCGGTCGCCGAGATGCTGGCGGCGGAAGGGTTCCTCCCGGCGGGCGGCGAGGACGGCTTCGGGGGCACGCAGCCCCGGTGCGTGATGACGCTCGATCTTGCGCCGACCGAGGAGGAACTCTTCGGGAATTTTCATCCCAAGTGGCGCTACAACACTCGCCTGGCGGAGCGCAAAGGGGTCGTCGTGCGCGACGACTGCGCAAAGGACGACCTTCGCGTCTTCTACGACCTGCTCAAAGTCACCGCCGAGCGGGACGGCTTCCTTGTGCGCTCGTACGCCTATTTTGAAGCGATGTGGGACCTCCTCGTTCCGCGCAGGATGGGGCGGCTCTTCCTCGCCTCGGTGGAGGGGCAGGCGGTCTCCGGCGCGTTCTGCACGCTGTTCGGGCCGGTCTGCTGCTACACCTACGGCGCCTCCTCCAACGAGCACCGCAACAAAATGCCGAATCATCTGATGCAGTGGACGATGATCCGCTGGGCGCGCCGAAACGACTTCACGGTGTACGATTTCCGGGGAGTCTCGCCGCGTCACGCCGCCGCCGAAGACGACAAACTCGCGGGCCTCAATCAATTCAAGGCCGGATTTGGGGCGCAGTTCGTCGAGTACATCGGCGAATTCGATCTGCCCCTGTCGCGGGTGATGTACCCCCTCTGGACGAAAGGGATGCCCATGGCCCGCAACTTCCTGAAGCGCCGGGGCCGCGCCGCATCCACCCCTTCGGCCACCGCTCCCGCGTCCTCCGCTCCCGCCTCGGAACCCGACGCCTGACGCTCCCGGCGCGCCGCCCCCTTCACGCCCATGCCCTCTGACACGCCTCCTGTTCGGCCCGCCCGCTGGGTGGAAGTCCACACCAGCGCCCTTCAGGCCAATCTCGCCGCCGCGGGGGCGCGCCTGAAGCCAAACGCCCGCGTCATCGCCGTGGTGAAAGCCAACGGCTACGGCCACGGGACCGCCCTCGCCGCACGCGCCTTCGCCGACGCCGGGGCGGAACTCCTCGCGGTGACGACGCTGGAGGAGGCCGGGGAGGTCCGGGCAGCGGGAGTGACGACGCCGATCCTCCTCTTCGCGCCAAGCATCGCCGAGGATGTTCCCATCCTCCTCGATCAGCGCCTCATCGCCACGGTGTGCGGATTCGAGCAGGCTTTGGCGCTTTCACAACAGGCCCGCGAACTCGGCGGAGTCCTTCCCGTGCATCTCAAGGTGGATACCGGCATGGGGCGCGTCGGCTGCCTCTGGACCGACGCCGCCGTACTCGCCGAAACGCTCCACAACGACCCCCATCTTGCCTTTGAAGGGATGTACACCCACTTCGCCACCGCGAACGAGCCGAACAGCTCCCTCTTCCGCGAGCAGCGCGACCTGTTCGCCACCCTGCTGGAGACCCTCGCCGCCACCGGCTGCCGCCCGCCCCTCGCGCACGCCGCGAACTCCGCCGCCTTCCTCGCCGATCCCGCCACGCATCACGACGCCGTGCGGCTCGGCACCCTTCTCTACGGCCAGTTTCCTCCCGGCGTTCCCCACGGCGATCTCTCCCTGGCGGAGACCTGGCGACTCTGCTGCCGCATCCTCCAGGTGAAGGACCTGCCCGCCGGGTGGACGGTGGGTTATGGCGCTGAGTTCATTTGCTCACGGGCTACGCGGATCGCCGTGCTGCCGGTGGGCTACACCGACGGCCTCACGGTGGAGCCGGGCAGCGTCTTCCGGGGGAAGCGCGGCCTGCGCCGATGGGTCGGCGAGAGCGTGCTGAAGCGCGCGGCGCCGTACGCCACGATCCACGGGAAGCGGGCGCCGTTTGTGGGGCGCGTGGCGGCGCAGATGGTCTGCGTGGACGTGACCGACATCCCCGAAGCGAGCGCGGAGGACGTGGCCCGGTTGTCGGCTCGCCGCACTCTGGTGAACGCGAGCGTGCCGCGCGTGGCGGTATAGGGAGAGGGGGCTTTGACCTCACCCCGGCCTTCGGCCACCCCTCTCCCACAGGAGAGGGGTCTGTGGACGGCATGGTCTCTTCGTCTCCAGACTTCTACCTCACCCCGGCCTTCGGCCACCCCTCTCCCACGGGGAGAGGGGCCTGTGGACGGCATGGTCTCTTCGTCTCCAGACTTCTACCTCACCCCGGCCTTCGGCCACCCCTCTCCCACAGGAGAGGGGCCTGTGGTCCACCTATCGGCCACAGAGGAGAGGAGGTTTGTGGACCTAGGGGTTTATTGACCCCGACGCTGTAACCTTCCTCCCATCATCGGGGGCTCTCTTCTACGGAGACAGAGGCCAGTCATCGGCAGATTTTGAGAGTTTTCAGGTTTGGCGAAGGACAAGCGTTACGGGGTCTCAAGGCAAAAGCGGCGGATGCGTTCCAGAGTCTCCTCTAACTGTTCCATGACTTCCCCATTGCTGATCCGCAGAACTCTCAGTCCTTCCGCTTGCATTACGGCGTCTCTTTGCGCATCCTCTGCTCTTTGAGTGGCGTGAACGTCACCATCCACCTCGATCACTGCGCCCATCGCATGACAGTAGAAGTCCAGAATGAAGCCCCGCACAACCTGCTGGCGGCGAAAATGGAGGGAATCCAGACGATTGGAGCGTAGTTGTTCCCACAGACGAGTTTCGGCAGGAGTCATGGCGCGCCGAAACTCTCTCGAACGTTGTTTCTTGATCGGTTCCATAGGTTGGTATCGGATCGTACCCTTTCTCAATTTGGAAGCTCCTCCAAAGTTTATGCCAGGCTTGTGATGTAGAGAATGAGGCTATCGTTTCCCATGAAGATGCCGTCCACAGGCCCCTCTCCTATGGGAGAGGGGTGGCCGAAGGCCGGGGTGAGGTAGAAGTCTGGAGACGAAGAGACCATGCCGTCCACAGGCCCCTCTCCTGTGGGAGAGGGGTGGCCGAAGGCCGGGGTGAGGTAGAAGTCTGGAGACGAAGAGACCATGCCGTCCACAGGCCCCTCTCCTGTGGGAGAGGGGTGGCCGAAGGCCGGG
>JBBRGS010000075.1:0-15947 GCA_038240635.1 Armatimonadota bacterium | reverse complement strand
GGGCAGGCTGTAATCGGCGCGAGACGGCTTGCCGCTGCGGCCAAAGCCGAGGAGGTCCATCGCATGGGTGTCGAGGCGGTCGCGGAGCCGGTTCTGGACGTGCCGGAAGGTGTACGAGGAGATGCCCAGGCCGTGGAGCATCAACAAAGGCGCCGCAACCGGCTGCGCTCGGCGATTGTGGAGACAGACGCTCCGCACCGCGATGGAGACGGGCCGGGGCGCCTCCGGCAGCGTCACCTGTACGAAGCGCGGCGCCGGAGGGGCTTCCGAAGCGCCGAGCTCCTCATTCATGATGGAGGAAGCCGATCCGCTTCAATCCGCGGGCGATCCCCGCTTTCTCCACCAGCGACGGCGTGAAATCCCCGGCGAACAGCGCGCGGTCCAGCAACAGGAGCGCCGCCCCGGCGTCGATGCCCACCATCTCCGGGCCGCGCCACCGCCGGGTTTCATTAACGGCGCTGAAGCCGTATCGGCCCCGGAGTTGATTGGCATGCGGCTGCCGAGAGTCCGCCTGGTTCATGGCGAGGAGGGCGGTCGCGGCCTCCTTTGGGAGGAAGGGGAGGGCCGCCGCCAGCGCCATCGGACTGAGGGTTCCGTCGCTGTCACCGGCTGTGGGCGCGTAGGCGCGGTACCCGTCCGGGCCATCCACCGCGCTCACGCCCCAGCCGTCGGCGCCCCACCCGGCGAAATCCTCCGCGCGCTGGATGCAGTACCACCGATTGGCCTTCGTGGCGGCGACGGAATTGGCCCAGAAGTCTTCTCCCGCCGCGTCCTTCCGACCACGCAGGTTGGCGAAGGCGTGGAGATACTGGTGCGTGAAGAGGGGCAGGCGGATGCCCCACGCGCGATACGGCCCAAGCGTCGCCGTGTCGCGCTTCCACGCGGTCCAGCAGCCGACGGGCACGGGATGCGTCGGGGAGGAGAGGGCGAGCAGGTTGAGCAGGACGTGCTCAGAGTAGGCGTCCCAGCGAGACGCGAGGAACCCCTTTTCGGGGGTCCAGCCGTGGCACAGGAGGAGTTCGTTGGGGCGGGCGCCGCCATCGGTTCGCATCCAGTTGAAGTCCACCCGGCGGTAGAGGGTTTGCGCCAGCCGTTCCGCCTCCGTCCCCTTGAAGTACTCGCCCGCCGCGAGCGCGCCCGCGAGGAAGAGGGCGGTGTCTATGGTGGAGACCTCGCAATTCCACGCGCGGGCGCCGGTTCGTTTCTCCACAAAGTGATACAGCCAGCCGTGTTGGTTCGGCATGGATGCCACAAACTTCAGCGTGCGAGTGGCCTGCGCGAGAGCGGCGGCGCGAGAGAGGTAGCCGCGTTCCGCTCCCACGGCGAGGGCGGCAAGGCCGAATCCGGTGGACGCCAAACTCGCCACGGCGTAGGAATCGCGCCCGAAGTTCGCCGCGCGGTCCTTCACCAGTCCGGTCTTCGCATCCGCCTCGTTAACGAAGTAGTCGAAAGCCTGTCGGTGCAAGGCGAGGAGCGGCGGCTTCATCTCGCGCGGCAGGGGGAGGACCTCCGCATGGGAAGGCGGGGGAGGTAGCGGTTTCAATCGGCGGCTCCGGCTCTGCGCGGCGAGGGCGACGGTTGAGACAACTAGATAGAGCGCCAAAGCGATGGGGACGCGAGCGGCGACAAATGGAGCTGAAGGACGCGGGGATTTCATCGGCCCGCCAGCCCCGTCAGCGAGATGCCCTTGATGATGTGGCGCTGGAAAATCAGGAACGCAATCGTGACGGGGATAGCGGCCAGCGCCGCCGCCGCCATCATCGGGCCGTACTCGGTGTTGTAGCGGCCCTGGAAGATGGTAATGCCGATGGGCAGCGTTCGCATGTTCAGGCTGCTGGTGTAGATGAGCGGTCCCTCGAAGGCGTTCCACGACCCCATGAACGTGAAGATGCCGAGAGTCGCGAGGGCGGGAGTGGAGAGCGGCAAAATCACGTGGCGGAAGACGCCGAGCGGCCCGCATCCGTCGAGGCGCGCGGCCTCCTCCAACTCCACCGGCACCGTCATGAAGAATTGCCGCAGCAGAAAGACGCCGAACGCTCCCGCGCCCGCCGGTAGGATGAGCGCGCCATACGTGTCGAAGAGGCCCAGGCTTCGGATGATGAGGTACGACGGGATCATCAGCGCCTGCCCCGGCACGAGCATCGTCGCCACCAGCACGGCGAACAGCGTGTCCCGCCCCCTCCACCGCAGACGCGAATAGGCGTAGGCCGCGCATGAGTCCACCACCAGCACGAGGGCCGTCACCGCCACGGAGATGACCACGCTGTTGCCGGTCCAGCGCCACACGGGAAACTCCTCCGCCTTGAGGAGGATGGTGGAGTAGTTCGCCAGCGTAACGGGTTGCGGAACCCACCGCAGCGATCCCAGCCCTTTGATGATGTCCTCCGGGTCCTTCAGCGACGTGGAGATCATCCAGAGGAGCGGCGCGAGGAAGAGGAATGCGAGGAGCATCAACGGAAGATGAAGCGCCACCTGCGACCACCGAACGCGGCCTCTTTGGGCGCGCGGTCGCCCGCCCCATTCGAGCGGCGGAGATGAAGGTTGAGACGCCGGGGGGAGGTTGGAGGGGATCAAGCCGTCCTCCTTTTGCGCGACGAAGCCGCGTCGTCGGCGGGGCGAGCGAGCAGCCGGAACTGGAGCAGCGTGAACGCGAGGACGATGGCGAACATCAGGTACGCGATGGCCGCGCCGTACCCCATCTCATACTGATTGAAGCCTTGCAGATACATATACAACGCCAACGTGAGGCCCGACCGCGCGGGACCCGACCCCGGCGCGAACAGCACGTAGGTCTGCCCGAAGATTTGGAACGCCCCCAGCACGGAGAAGACGAGGCAAAAGAGCGTGGTGGGCCGCAGCAATGGCCACGTGATGGCCCAGAACCGCTGCCAGCCATTCGCGCCGTCGAGGGTAGCGGCCTCGTAATAGTCGTCGGGGATGTTGTTGATCCCCGCGAGGTAGAGCACCATATTCCCCCCGGCCCCCCACCAGATGGACATCAACGCGATGCTCGGCATGGTAAAGGCCGGGTTGGAGAGCCACGGCACCGGCTCAAACGGCGGCAACGGCAGGCCGAGACTCCGCAGACCGTTCACCGCCGCCGCCAGATACAGGTTGAGCAGGCCGATCTCCGTGTTGTAGAGCCACCGCCACAGCACCGCCACCACCGCAATGGAGATGATGACCGGCAGGTAGAAGGCAACTTTATAAAAGGTGAAGAAGCGGCGCACACCGCTGATGGCGAGCGCCAGCAGCAGCGAGACGAGGTTCCCGGCGGGCACCACCAGCAGCACGAAGTACGCCGTGTTGCGCAGCGCGATCCAGAAGATGTCGTCGGAGAGGGCGGCGGCGTAGTTGGCGGCCCCCACAAACGGGTGCGCCTTCGCCAGGATGGGCCACCGGTGCAGCGAGATCCAGAAGCCGTAAAACGTGGGCGCCAGCAGAAAGAGCGTGAAGAAGACGAGGTGCGGCAACGCGAACAGGAGGCCGATCACGCCCTCCCCGCGCCGAAACTCGCCACGCCTGGAAATCGCTTTCGCGGAGGCGGTCACGGGCGCTCCAGCGCTTGAGTGATGCGGCGGCAGGCGTCGTTCATCGCCGCTTTCGGCGTTTGCAGCCCGATGAGGACCGCCTCCACCGCCGGGTCTACGAACTGCCCCAGAGCGTTCCCGCGCGGGATGGTGGGATCGTACCGGACGAAGCCGACCTGTTTGGCGAACTGGCTCTGCACCGGGAGGGCCTGAAACTCGGCGGAGTGAAGGATCGAGAGGCGCACCGGCACCTGCCCGCCCTTCGCCCAGGTGAGGCTGTGGTCCGACAGGAAGCGGATGAACCGCCACGCCGCCGTCACGCGCCGGGGAGAGCCACCCACCGGCTGGCACAACACATGAGAGCCGCCCCACACACCGGGATTCGGCCCAAACTGAGGCGCGGGCGCTCCGGCGTACGGCAGCCCCTTCTGTTCCTCCAGCGACGCGAGCATATAAATCCCTTCCATCACCATGCCAACTTTGCCTTGCCGGAAGGCGAGCCATGCGTCGATGCCTTCGGGTTTGGGCGTCACGTGATACCTGTAGATAAGGTCGCGCATTCGATTCAGCGCCACCAGATTGGCGGGGGTATCCATCGCGCACCGCCTGCCGTCCTCGGTCACGATGCCCGCGCCGAACTGCGTGGCGAAAGTGTACCAGTTGCTGTGCTGATTGGTGAACACGAATCCCCATTCATCGGGGCGACCGTCGCCATTGGTGTCTCGCGTCAGTTTCTTCGCGGCGGCGAGGAATTCGTCCCAATTGGTGGGCGGCTTGGCGTTCCCGTTCGCGTCGGTAATGCCGGCGGCCTTGAAGAGCGCCCGGTTGTAGTACAGGCCGAGGGGATGCACGTCGAGCGGCAGGCCGTACTGCTTCCCTTTGTAAAAGGTGGCTTTCCACGGCACGCGCGCGAAGTCGGCGACGGGCAGGGGCGCGCCGGTTCCCTTCGCCTCGCGGAGGTCGTCAATGGGGCGGAGGACGTTGAACGAGGCGTATTCGGAGAGGCGGGCGGCATGGAGGATGAACACGTCGGGGGCGCCGCCGTACGCCAGCGCGAGGGTCACCTTGTCGTAGTAAGTGCCCCACGGGATGATCTGCATCCGGATGGTGATGTCCGGGTTGGCGGCGTGGAACTGTTTGACCATCGCCTCCATCGTCTTGCCGTCCGGCCCGGTGAAGCCGTTCCAGAAGTCGAGCGTGATGGGGCCGTTTGCGTCGGCCTGATCCGTTGAGCCGGGCGATCCGGTCATTCCGCATCCCGACAGGCCGACAAGGGCGCCGACCAATCCCAGGAGCATCCGGGCGCGGAAGCGGGGGGCGCGGCGTTTCACCCGGATTCGACGCTTTATGATGCTCCCAAACACCCGGTGATCCACTTTCAAGCGGCCTTCTTCCGGCGACGACGGGAGGCGCCATCCTGCGGCCCTCCGACTCCACACATTCCCGTGTAAGGCGCCGGAGTCCTTTCCCGCAGGCGGCGTCAAACTCCTCAGGGCCTGACGCTGAGGCCGCTACGGCCGAGGCAGGAAGATGCGCCGGATGCGCTGGTTGTCGGTGTCGGCCACGTAGGCGATGTTTCGACGGCGGTCCACCACTACGCCCATCGGGGCAATGAAAAGAGCCTGCGCGCCCGTTCCGTCCCGGAATCCGTACTGCCCAGGCGTCCCGGCGATGGTCTTCATCCAGCCGTCGGGGGAGATGCGCCGCACCGCCTGCGCGCCCCAGTCGCCCACGTACAGGTTGCCGGAGGCGTCAAAGTCGAGTTGCATCGGTAGAATGAAACTCGCCGAGGCGATGGGGCCGTCGGCGGCGCGATTGTGGCCGTCTCCCGCCCATGTGGTGACGCGCCCGTTGTTCTCCAGCCGTCGGATGAAGAGGTTGCCGCAGTCCATGATGTAGAGCCGCCCCGCCTCATCGAAGGCCAGTCCGTCGGGGTTCACAAACGCCGCTTCGAGGGCGGGGCCGTCGGTGTAGCCGCGCGTTCCGCCTCCCGCGATGGTTGTCACCGTTCCATTCCACTCCACGCGGCGGACGGCGTGGTTGCTCGTGTCGCCGACATAGAGGCCGTGGTTCGCCACGAGGAGCGCGGTCGGTTCCCGAAACTGGGCGTCGGTCCCCCGCCCGTCCCGAAAGCCGGGCTGGCCGTTCCCGGCGAGGGTGGAGACGACGCCGTCCTTCAGTTGTCGGATGACGTGGTTGCCCGCGTCGGCGATGTAGACGGTTCCGTCGTCGCCCACGGCCACGGCTTCCGGCTTGTTGAAGCGCGCGCGATCCGCCGGGCCGTCCCGGTAGCCGATCTTCAGCCGTCCGGGAGTCGAGCGATCTCCGGCGAGGGTGGTGACGGCGCCTTCGGGGCTGACTTTGCGAAGGGCGCCGTTGTAAGCGTCGGCGACGTAGACGTTCCCTTCGGCGTCGAGGCCCAGCGTCCACGGATACGAGAAGCGGGCGGAGGCGCCGGGGCCATCGAACCAGCCTTCGGCGCCCGACCCGGCGAGGGTATCCACCCGAATTTCCCCGGTCAGGTCCGCGCGGGTGATGCGCCCGGTGAGATAACGAAGCAGGCGCAGGGCATCGGCGAGGGTGACGCGGCCATCGCCCAGAGCGCGCCCCTCGGTCCCCACCACGGGATAGACATCGGCGCGGCGGAGCTGGTCGGCGTTGGGCGCCCGAAGCCCTTCGGCGTACTGAAGCGCCCGAATGACATCCTTCACGTTGATGCGGGAGTCGCCGTTCACGTCCCCCACGTCCGCGCGGGCGACCCCAAAGGCGTAGAGGCCCAGGCTCAGCGCGACACACCGGGCGATCCACCGCAGCACAGCGTCCTCCTCACGCCTCTTCGCAGAATGCGAGCGACAGCGCACGGTTATTGAACACGATTTCGCCACGATTTGAAAGAGGATTCACTCCGCCGGGGCGTCGCGCCCTCCATTCGATTCGAGGGCCTGCCGCCGGGTGATGTAGTGGAGCCGGAGGTTCAGGTCCTGCCGATGATTGCCGAACCCCTTGCCGAACAGATTGAAGCCGCCCAGGTGTTCCGCGTCCGGCTTGTTGCCGATCCGCACCCGGATGGCCTGGCGCGGCGTGATGCTGAGATCGGCGAGGCGCGTGGAGGAGAGGGCCATCCCGTCCACAAAGCTGCCTTCCTGGGTGACGCTCCAGACCTTCAGCGTGCCGAACTGCGTGTTGAACTCCTGCCACCATGGCGGATTGAGCCAGCCGGAACTGCCGCCGAAGTCGCCGGGGCAGGTCCACGTGCCCACTTCGCGCCCGTTGATCCAGATGGTGATGTCGGACGGATGATCGTCTCGGTAGCCGGGGGCTTCGGAGCAGACCTCCGCGCTCAGTTCCACTCGCGTGACTTCCGCCGTGGTCGGGAGGCGATTGGGGAAGCGGTACTCCACAAAGCCGCCCGCCGACCAGAGGATTTGAGCGTTCACCCGCTCCGGGAGAAAGAAGGATTGCGGGTCATCGTGGACGCCGATGGAGCTGTCCAGGCCCGCCAGGCCGCAGGTAAAGACCGGCTCCACTTCGGTGTAGAGGCCGACGGGCATCTCCGTCTCCACGAACTGGCCGTTGGAGGCGATCTCACCGCCCAGCGAGAGCACGAGTCGGTCCCAGTTGAGGCGGCACCGCTTCTGCATGCCCTGGGCGCCGGGGATGTAGGCGCTGGCGACGAGGCCTGCCTCTTCCAGCGCCTGCACGTGCTTGCTGACGGTCGGATGCATCACGCCGAGGGCCTGCCCCAGCTCATTGATGTTCATTTCCCGTTCTGTGAGGAGGCGCAGCAGCTTCAGGCGTGTCTCGGAAGAGAGGGCCTTGAAGACCCGTTCATTGCCCGCTTCGTATAATTCTAAAAAACACGAACGCATGGATACCTCACACCTTCCCGTGCGGGAGAGGAAACTCGCGGCGGAGGCGTTCCCGCCCTGGTGGCTCCGCATGACGCAGGGGGGGCCTGGTCGCCTCATGACTTCATGATAAGCGTGAGGAGGGTCGTCGCGCAACCTTTCGCCGCAATTGGGTTCACACCTACCTAATGATTCATCATCTCATGAACGCTGCCCGCAAAGGAACCCCCGCTCCGAGCGCAGTATCTTCAGGAGTGTGTGTCGGTGAGGGGACTGTTGTTCCCGCCCCGGATAAACGGTATTCTTTGATGAACGGTAAACCGAAAGGACCCTTTATGTTCGTTGCGCGTGTGTTGTTATCCTGTCTCTTCGCGGCCTCTTTGGCCCTTGTCTCCCCATCCGGAGGAGCGATGTCGCCCTCTTCCTCGTCTCTGCCGCCCCTGCGGCCTCCCTCCGTCCCGCTCGTGGTCAGCGACCCGTACTTCAGCGTCTGGTCCCCCGCCGACCGCCTCACCGACGCCGAAACCGTTCACTGGACCGGCAGCCCGTATCCGCTGCACAGCATGATCCGCATCGGCGCGGAGACGTACCGCCTGATGGGGAGTGAACCGAGCGCCATCCCCGCCATGCCGCAGACCTCGGTGGCGGTTCATCCCACGCGCACGATTTACACCTTTGAGAACGCCGCCGCGACGGTGGCGCTGACCTTCACCACCGCCGCCCTGCCGAGCGATCTGATGGTCTTCTCGCGGCCTGTCACGTATCTGACGTGGACGGTGGCGGTGAAGGGCGCCGCTCAGCTCGCCGCGTTGTACTTTGACGCCTCGCCGCTGCTGACGGTGAACACCCCGGAACAGGAAGTGACTCTCGCCCGCGAGGAGCTGGACGGACGTCCCCTGCTGAAGGTCGGCTCCGTCCAGCAGCCCGTCCTCCAGAAGAAGGGGGACAACCTCCGCATCGACTGGGGCTACATGTACGCGGTCGCCGCCGAGACCGAAGGCGTGACCGCCGCCTTCCTGCCCCGTGATGTGGCAGTGAACGCTTTCGCCGCCGGGCGCGAGCTTCCTGTCGCCAAACTACCCGCTTCCGCTCCCGCCGGGGAGTCCGCCTCGCCGGTCCTCCGCTTCGACCTGGGCCGGGTGAGCGGGAAAGCGGTGTCGCGCACCGCGCTCCTCGCCTACGACGACCTGTACTCCATCGAGTACTTCAAGGAGCGCCTGCGCCCCTACTGGCGCCGCAACGGCGACGACGCGCACGCCCTGCTGCGGAAGAGCCTGAAAGAAGCCACCTCGCTGCTAAAACAGTGCGCCGCTTTCGATGACGGCCTGATGAAGGACCTCCGCAACGCCGGGGGCGAGAAGTACGCCCGCATCGCATCGCTCGCTTACCGCCAGACGACCGCCGCCAGCAAACTCACCGCCGACGCGAAGGGCGGGCCGCTCCTCTTCCACAAGGAGAACTTCTCCAACGGCTGCATCGCCACCGTGGACCTCCTCTACCCGATGGCGCCGCAAATTCTCCTGAGTGGCTCCGGCCTCACCAGGGCGCTGCTCACCCCGGTGCTGGATTACTCCTCTTCCCCGCGCTGGAAGTTCGACTTTGCGCCGCACGACCTGGGCACCTATCCCAAAGCGAACGGCCAGGTGTACGGCGGCGGCGAGCGCACCGAAGAGAACCAGATGCCGGTGGAGGAGACGGGCAACATCCTGATCGTGACCGCCGCGCTGGCTCACTCCGAAGGGAACGCCGACTACGCCGCGAAGTACTGGCCCACCCTGAAAAAGTGGGCGGAGTACCTGAAGGAGAAGGGCCTCGACCCCGAAAACCAGCTCTCCACCGACGATTTCGCCGGGCACCTCGCCCACAACGTCAACCTTTCCGTCAAGGCGATTCTCGGCATGCGGGCCTACGCTCAATTGTGCGCCATGCGCGGCATGACCGACGAGGCGAAGACGTACACCGATCTCACCAGGGAGTACGTGAAGCGCTGGATGGAGATGGCCGACAACGGCGATCATTACCGACTCGCCTTTGATCGCCCCGACACCTGGAGCCAGAAATACAACCTCGTGTGGGACCGCATCCTCGGCTACAACCTCTACCCCGCGTCCGTCCGCGAAAAGGAGATGGCCTTCTATCGGAAGCAACAGAATCGGTATGGCCTGCCGCTGGATGTGCGACAACCGTACACCAAACTCGACTGGACCCTCTGGACAGCGACTTTGGGGACACGGGATGATTTCGACGCCCTCGTCGCGCCGGTCTACGACTTCCTGAACGACACCTCCAACCGCGTGCCGTTGAGCGACTGGTACCAGACCAAAACGGCCAAACAGGTCGGCTTTCAGGCGCGGAGCGTGGTGGGCGGCGTGTTCCTCCCGCTGCTCTACAATCCCGCTGTCTGGAAGTTATGGGTGAAGGCCGGAGCCACCGTTCCCGACGACGCATGGGCGCCGTTCCCGAAGCCTCCCGTGACTGTCGGCGTCCTTCCTTCATCGCAGGAGACGGGGCAGACGTGGCGCTACACCACCGAGAAGCCTTCAGGCGACTGGTTCACTCCCGGCTTCGAGGACAGTGGCTGGAAGGAAGGGTTGGGCGGCTTCGGCGTGGAAGGGACTCCTGGGTCAGTCGTGCGGACGACGTGGGACACCGATGACCTGTGGCTGCGGCGCGAGATCACGCTGCCGGACCCGGTTCCCGACAACCTGGCCCTCTGGCTGCACCACGACGAGGACGTGGAAGTCTACCTCAACGGCGTCCTGGCCGCTCAGCTGCCTGGGTTCGTCTCCGAGTATGAAACGTTCCCGATCACCGAAACGGCGCGAAAGGCCCTCAGGCCGGGCCAAAACAGCGTCGCCCTCCATGTGCATCAGACCGGCGGCGGGCAGTATGTGGACCTCGGCTTCGTGCGGCTGGTCCCCGGCAAATAGTCGCCCAGGCCATCAGCGTGGCGGGGGAATGAGGCGCCTCATTCTCCCGCATTCTCTTTTAATCCGTAGAAGGTCGTCCTTCCTTAGCGAAGGTCAGGAGGCCATTAATGAATCGTAGAGAAGCCCTGATTTCAACTCTCAAAGTGACCCTGGGGAGCGTCGCGCTGGCGAGTCTCGTCGCGGGGTGCCAGTCGAACCCCTCCACGACCAGCGCCAACGCGCCCGCAAACGCGCCGGGCGCCAACGCTCCCGCAGCCACCGCCGCGGGGAAAGCGACCAAGCCGAACGGGCAGCCGATCACGGTGGGCTTCGCGCAGGTCGGCTCCGAGAGCGGCTGGCGCTCCGCCAATACCGAGTCGATCAAGTCGGAGGCCGCCAAACGAGGCATCAATCTGAAGTTCGCCGACGCCCAGCAGAAGCAGGAGAACCAGATCAAGGCGATCCGCAGCTTCATCGCGCAGGGTGTAGACGTGATCGCGTTCTCCCCGGTCGTCGAGACGGGCTGGGAGCCGGTCCTCCAGGAAGCGAAGCGGGCGGGCATCCCCGTCATCCTGTCCGACCGTTCGGCCAAGCTCAGCGACCCGTCGCTGTACGTCTCCTTCATGGGGTCCGACTTCGTGGAAGAGGGGCGGCGCGCGGGGAACTGGCTGGCGAAGAAGATGAACGGCAAGGCGAACATTGCGGAGTTGCAGGGCACTCCCGGCGCCGCCCCCGCCATCGAACGCAGTAAAGGCTTTAAGGAAATCCTCGCCAAATACCCCGACATGAAGATCATCAAGAGCCAGAGCGGCGACTTCACGCGGGCGAAGGGGAAGGAAGCGATGGAGGCGTTCCTGCGGTCGCCGGAAGGCCCGAAGATCAACGCGCTGTACGCCCACAACGACGATATGGCCCTGGGCGCCATTCAGGCCATTGAAGCGGCGGGAAAGAAGCCGGGCAAGGATATTATCATCGTGTCGGTGGACGGGGTGAAGGACGCCTTCACGGCGATGGTGAACGGCAAGCTCAACTGCTCGGTGGAGTGCAACCCGCTGCTGGGGCCGCAACTCTTCGACGCGGTGGAGAAACTGGTCGCCGGTCAGCCGATCCCGAAGCGCATCTTCTCGAAGGAAGGCGTCTATGACGAGACGACCGCCAAGGCCGCCCTCCCGACGCGGCAGTACTAAACCTGTCGCGGGGGCGTCCGGCTTGCTCTCCTCCTCTGTCACGAACTGAAATATGCCTGATCTGCTCGTCATGCAAGGCGTCACCAAGCGGTTCCCCGGCGTTGTCGCCCTCGACGGCGTGGACTTCACCGTGCGCGCGGGGGAAGTCCACGCCCTCATGGGTGAAAATGGCGCCGGGAAGTCCACCCTGCTCAAGGTCCTCACCGGCGTCTACCCCGGCGACAGCGGGACGATCACGCTGGACGGCCAAGCGATCCGGCCTCGCTCCACGGGCGAGTCACAGGCCCTCGGCATCAGCGCGGTCTATCAGGAAGTCAACCTGATTCCGCACCTCTCCGTCGCCGAAAATGTGCTGCTCGGACGCCTGCCCCGCAAATGGGGCCGCATCGACTGGCCCACCGTCCGCCGCCGCGCCGAGGCCGCCCTCGCCCGGCTGGGACTCACCCTTGACGTGTCGCGGCCCCTCTCCTCCTACTCCATCGCGCTCCAGCAGATGACCGCCATCGCCCGCGCGCTCGATGTGGACGCCAAACTCCTCATTCTCGACGAGCCAACCTCCAGCCTCGACAGCGACGAAGTGGAGCGCCTCTTCAGCCTGATGGACCGACTCAAGGCGCAGGGCCTGGGCATCGTCTTCGTCACGCACTTCCTCGATCAGGTGTACCGCGTCTCCGACCGCATCACCGTCCTCCGTAACGGCCAGCTCGTGGGAGCTTACGCGGCCAACGCGCTCCCGCGCGGCGAACTCGTCGCCCGGATGATGGGCCGCTCCCTTCAGGAAGTGGAGGCCATGCGGCAGACCGGCGCCCGATCTGACGCCGAAAGAAAGGCCGTCACACCGTTCCTCACCGCGAGCCGTCTGGGGAAGAGGGGTTCCATCGAACCGTTCAACCTTCAGGTCGCCGCCGGGGAAGTCCTCGGTCTTGCGGGGCTGCTCGGTTCGGGCCGCACGGAGATCGCCCGGCTGCTGTTCGGCCTCGATCATCCTGACACGGGGGAGCTGCGGCTCGACGGCCAGCCGGTTCGGTTCAGCTCGCCGCGCGCCGCCCTCGACGCCCGGTTCGGCTTCTGCCCGGAAGACCGCAAAACCGACGGCATCGTGCCGGAACTCTCCGTCCGTGAAAACATCATCCTCGCGCTTCAGGCGCGCCGAGGCATCCTCCGACGCCTCTCCGACGCCGCGCAGGCCGAACTCGCCGACAAGTACATCCGCGCCCTCCGCATCGCCACGCCCGACTCCGAGCGCGCCATCAAAAACCTGTCGGGCGGCAATCAGCAGAAGGCGATCCTCGCTCGGTGGCTGGCGGCGGACCCCCGCTTTCTCATCCTCGACGAGCCAACACGCGGGATTGACGTGGGCGCCAAAGCGGAAATCGAGGCGCTGGTCCGCAACCTGTGCGAGGAAGGGGTCGCCATACTCTTCATCTCTTCCGAACTGGATGAACTCGTGCGGAACACTCAGCGGGTTCTCGTACTGCGGGACCGCCGCCAGGTCGCCGAATTGATCGGCGCTCAGGTGAACGAACCGGCCATCATGAGCGCCATCGCCGGGGAAGCCGCCCCCGCTCCGGCGGGAGAAGCCACAGGAGGCGCCTCCGTTGCCTGAAGCGCCCCTCACCTCCAAAACGTCGGCGCCCGCCCCGCCGAAGACGCCTCCCGCCACCCGGTCGTCGGTCGCCATGGGCCGCGCGGCGTTCATGCGGCTGCTCTGGCCACTGGTCGCGCTGGCCGCCGTCCTCCTCTGGAATCTCGCGTTCAGCCCCGGCTTCTTCCACATCGAGGTGCGGGACGGCCACCTGTACGGCAGCCTGATTGACATCGCCAACCGCGCCGCGCCGGTCATGCTCACCGCCCTCGGCATGACGCTCGTGCTGGCGACCTTCGGCGTGGACCTCTCCGTCGGCGCCGTCATGGCGATCGCGGGAGCCGTCGCCGCCCTCGTCGTGGAGCCGCGCGGAGGAGTGGCCGCTATCCTCCTCGCCCTTGCGGCGTCCCTCGCGGCGGGACTCTGGAACGGCGTCCTCGTCGCCTATCTCGACATCCAGCCCATCGTGGCGACGCTCATCCTGATGGTCGCCGGGCGCGGCATCGCGCAGCTCCTCACCAACGGCCAGATCATCACCTTCCACAATCCCGTGCTGGAGACGCTGGGCGGCGGCTTCTTCCTCGGCCTGCCGTTTCCCATCACGCTTGTGGCGGGGGTGTATGTGGTCCTCGGCCTCACGGTGAGGCGCACCGCCCTCGGCCTCTTCATCGAAGCGGTGGGCGACAACGCCTCCGCCAGCCGGTACGCGGGGGTGCCCGCCGCGCGCGTCAAGCTCCTCGCCTACGTCATCTGCGGCCTCTGCGCCGGATTGGCCGGGCTGATCGTCACGTCGGACATTCGCGCGGCGGACGCCAACAACGCCGGGATGTACCTCGAACTCGACGCCATTCTCGCGGCGGTCATCGGCGGCACCTCCCTCTCCGGCGGACGGTTCAACCTGCTCGGCGCGTTGCTGGGCGGCCTGCTCATCCAGTCGCTCACCACGACGATTTTGACCAAAGGAATCCCGGTGCAGTTCACCCTGGTTGTGAAGGCCCTCGTCATCATCGCGGTCTGCCTGCTGCAATCGGAGCCGCTGCGGCGCCGGTTCGCCCGGCAGAAAGCGGTGGAGAAGCGCGAGGAGGCCGCCGCATGACCTCCCCCGCGTCCCCTCCCCCGACGACGCCGAGAAGTTCCATCCAAAGTCGCCTCCTCGCCAGCCAGAATGTGTCGCTCCTGGCCACCGGGTTCGTCTGCTTCCTGCTGTACGCGGCGGGTGGGCTGGCGTATCAAGGTTTCCTCTCGAAGAACGTCTTCATCAACCTGCTGACCGACAACGCCTTCCTCGGCGTGGCGGCGGTCGGCATGACGTTCGTAATTCTGTCCGGCGGGATAGACCTGTCGGTGGGATCGGTCATCGGGTGCGTGAGCATCCTGATCGCCACAATGGTGAAATCGGGCGCGCCGCCCGCGCTCGTCATCGTGGGGATGCTGCTGCTGGGCGCGCTGTTTGGCGCGGCGATGGGCGCGCTCATCCAGTACTTTGAACTGCCGCCGTTCCTCGTCACGCTGGCGGGGATGTTCCTCGCGCGCGGCGTCGGACTCGTCGTCAGCCTCGAATCAGTGCCGGTGGACCATCCCGCCCTGACGCGCCTGACCGGCCTGAACCTCCTGCTGCCCATCACCGCGATCATCTTCCTCGTTTTGTTTGCGGCGGGGGTTTACATCGCGCACTACACGCCGTTTGGCCGCAACGTGTACGCCGTGGGCGGCAACGCCGTCTCCGCGTCGCTGATGGGGCTGCCGGTGGCGCGCACGGTGGTGGGCGTGTACGCCTTCAGCGGCTTCTGCTCGGCGCTGGCGGGCGTGGTCTTCACCCTCTACACCTTAAGCGGGAACGCGAGCGCCGGCATCGGCCTTGAACTGGATGCCATCGCGGCGGTCGTCATCGGTGGCACGCTGCTCTCCGGCGGGGTCGGCGTGGTGGCGGGCACCTTCCTCGGCGTCCTCATCCTGGGCATCATCCAGACCGGCATCACGTTTCAGGGGACGCTCAGCTCGTGGTGGACGCGCATCGCCATCGGGATGCTGCTGCTCATCTTCATCCTGCTACAACGCTTCATCCAGAACCGAGCCGCGAAATCCCAGGGCCAGGGGTAGCGCCTGGGAGAAGGGGAATTCTGTGGCCTTCCGAATCCAACGCCCCTGAACGGTTGCCCCATCTGGAAAGGATGACCCATGAAACGATGGAGGAGTCTCCTGCCGGTGGCGGCGCTCATCGGAGTGGGAGTCATGGTGAGGACTTCAGCGTGGGCAACGACCTACCCCGTGGGTCGGGAACGGCGCTTCAAGACTGTCAACTCGGTCCTTGCCCTTCTGCGGCCGGGCGACGTGGTGGAAGTAGACCCCGGCGTCTACCAGGAGACCGTGCGGCTGACCATGAACGGCTCCGCCACCGCCCCCATCGTCATCCGAGGCGTGAAGGGCGCGCGGCCGGTGGTGGATGCGGCCGGCCTGGACACGTCGGGGCGCGGCTCCATCCCTCGCGGCGCGATTCAGATGGAAGGCGCGTACCTCATCCTCGAACACCTGGAGGTTCGCAACGCGCGCAACGGAGAGAACGCCGCCGGGATTCGCCTCCTCGCCTCCACCAACGCCGTCATCCGCGACTGCGTGGTGAGCCACAACGACATGGGCATCTTCGGCGACGACCGGCAAACCGCCCTTATCGACCGGTGCGAAGTGACCTTCAACGGAACCGAAAAGTTCAACGGTTATTCACACAACTTCTATATGCACGGCAACCGCGTGGTGGTGAGCCACTGCTTCATCCACGACAGCCTGTTCGGGCAGAACTTCAAGAGCCGCGCGCACTTTAACGAACTCTGGTTCAACCGCATCACCCGTTCCAACGAGGGCGAGGTCGGTTTTGTGGATGCCGCCGGGAG
>JBBRGS010000074.1:0-16204 GCA_038240635.1 Armatimonadota bacterium | reverse complement strand
ATTGGCGGGAATGGCCGCGCCCGCGTGGGATATGAACCGGCGCCCAACCTGAACCGCTCCACATTGCCACCCCCCGCCGAAGCCGTCACCGGCCTGAGTCGCGTGGCTCCCTCGCCGAAGCCCCGGCCCAGCGCGACACCTTCCCCCCCGGCCCCCGTACGAACGGCTCGCGCCGCTTCCGCCCCCTCGACAGCGACGACCCCCGCGCCGCCGAGATCGAACGGGCGTGCACGTCAAACGGAAGCCCGGCGCCTTCAGCGGCAGGGCCGAACCGAGGAAGCGGTGGCGGCCTACCGGGACGCCATCTCCGCCTATCAGGATGATCTCTCGGCGGGACGGGACCCCGGCGGCGCCGAGCGGGGCATCGCCTCCTCCCAGGCCGCCCTCGACCTGCTGGAAGGCGGACGGTAGTGACGCGCGGTTCACGGTTCCTGCAAGCAGTCCAAACACATCGTCCCAAAGCGCTCCCACTCCTCCTGGGCGCTCTCTGCCTGCTGAGAATCGGCGCCCCGACCCAGGCGGCATCGCTCCTCGTCTGGACAGAGACGGTTCTTCCGGCCAAAGTGGACGCATGGAAGGCCCCCGCCACGGGTCCCGATTGGGCCACGCTCATCTGGGGCGGAGACACGCCGGATGTGAAGCGCGCCCTCGCCGCCGGACGCCTTCCCCGCCCGCTGCTGCGCCCGCGTGACGCCACGGACCTCGCGCTGCTGGGCCGCGCCCTCCACGCCGACTGGGTCCTGTTGCCGGGCGACCCCGCGACGCTGGTTTCCTCGCGCACGCTTCAGGCCGCCATGCTGCCCGCGAACGCCGATCCCGACGCCGGAGGCCGCGCCCTGCGGGAGACTTTGGCTTCCATGGACGTCCGCCAGCCGACCGCCGCTCAATGGGAAACCGTCGCCGCGCGATGGCTCACCCTGGGGCAGCCTCAGCCCGCCTTCGACGTTTTGGACCAGGCGCGAAACCTTGACCCCGACCGCGTGACGACGCAGGCCCTTCAGGTAGACGCCTGGAGGCTGCTGGGCGACCTGAAACAGGCGCGGCAGCTCGCGCGTCTGGCCTTGAACCTCCATCCTGGAGTCGCCCGGCTCATGCGCGCGTCGGGAGAGCTGGCCCTCGCGGAGGGCAACCCCAAAGCCGCCATCGAAGCGTTCACCGCCGCCCTGGCCGACGCCGGTCCCTCTCCCGCGCTGCATCGGCTGCTGGGCGAGGCGTACCTGGCGGACAAGCGGGAACGCGCCGCCGAGGAGGAGTTCAAACTCGCCGGAAATGAGCTGGGAGTCGCCGCGCGCCTGGCCGCCTTCTCCGCCCGGCGTAGCGACTGGAGCGCCGTCGCCCGTTCCGCCGAACAAGCTCTTGAAGAAACCCCCGACGACTGGGGAACGCGACTCCTCCTCGCGCAGGCCATGAGCGCGACGGGCCGCTATGGGGACGCCGTGAACGACCGCGCCGCTGTGCTCATCGCCGCCGCCGACGCCGATTCATCCGGGCATCCCGTCGCGTTTGGCGTGATCCGGGACGCCATTCGCTCCCAGCTGGCCGACACCCTCAACGCCATGCGGGGCGCGCAGACCCAGCGAACCGGGCTGAGCGCGCTCCACGCCGCCGCCCAACAAAGCGTCATCGCCGCCGACCGCATCCGCTCCGCCGCGCGGGGGCGCCCCGAATGGGACGAGGAGAAAGCAACCGGCAAGCGGAGGGTTCTGGCGCTGTCGCTCTGGTCGCAGGGGGCTTACGAGTTAGTGAAGGCGCTGGAGGCGAACGACATGGCCGCCCTCACCGACACCGGCGACCTGTTGCGGGACGCGCTGACGCAGTGGGAAGCGGCGGGGCCAGGAGCGCGTTAGCGGGCGCGGCGCTGCCCGTAAGCAAACAACGGCGTTCAATCCAGCCATAATGGGGTGAGGCGGCGGTTGCGGGTTACGCGCAATGGCCCCTTTTTCGATTCACTCCGTCGGCGCCCCCCGACGATGGGCCAGCGCCATCGCCCTGTCTTATGGCGCCGCGCGCTTTGCGCCGCAGGAACTCCGCTGTGCCCCTTTCCCCGTCTTCCCCTGCCGCTCACGACACGATCATCGTCCTGGATTACGGCGGTCAGTACGCTCACCTCATCGCCAATCGCCTGCGACGGCTGCGTGTCTTTTCGGAAATCCTCCCGCCCGACGCGCCGCTCCGCGAGATGACCAACCTGAAGGGTGTCATTCTCTCCGGCGGCCCTAATTCCGTCTACGACCCGGCGTCTCCCGCCCTCAATCCCGATCTGCTGGAGAGCGGGCTGCCGGTCCTCGGCCTCTGCTACGGCCATCAGCTCCTCGCGCAGGCGCTTCAGGGCCGCGTGACGCCGGGAACCACGCGGGAGTACGGCTCCGCGCGCCTGAAAATCCTCCGCCACGAGGGCGTCTTCAAGGGGCTGGCGGACACCGAAGAGGTCTGGATGAGCCACGGCGACACCGTGAGCGAGTTACCCCGTGGCTTCACCGTTCTCGGCGCCACGGATGATTGTCCCATCGCGGCGATGGGTCACAGTGGGCGGCGCATCTACGGCTTTCAGTTTCACCCGGAAGTGACCCACACCGAACACGGCCTCGACATGCTCGATAACTTCATTGACCTGTGCGACTGCCGCCGAGACTGGACGATGGAGAACTTCGTGGGCGAGGCGATCCGCGAAATCCAGAATCGCGTGCGGGACCGCAACGTTTTCTTCTTCGTCTCCGGCGGCGTCGATTCCACCGTCGCGTTCGCGTTGTGCAACCGCGCCCTCGGCGAGGAGCGCGTCACCGGGCTGTACGTCAATAACGGCTTCATGCGAAAGGACGAGACGCCGTTCGTGCAGGCGGCGCTCCATGCGGCGGGGTTCCACAACCTGCGCGTGGTGGACGCCTCCGACCGATTCCTCGCCGCCGTCGCAGGCGTGACCGACCCGCAGGAGAAGCGGCGGATCATCGGCGGCGCCTTCATTGAAGTGCGCGACACCGCCCTGGGAGACCTGGACCTCGACCCCGAACACTGGATGCTGGGGCAGGGCACTCTCTACCCCGACATCATCGAATCGGGCGGCGCCCAGCACGCGGCGGTCATCAAAACGCACCACAACCGGGTGGACATCATCCACGAGCTCCTGGCGAGGGGGCTGGTCCTGGAGCCGCTGGCGCAGCTGTACAAGGATGAGGTGCGGCAGGTGGGCCGCGAACTCGGCCTCCCGGAAGCCCTGGTCGAGCGACATCCGTTCCCTGGCCCCGGCCTTTCCGTGCGCTGCCTCTGTTCCAATGGCGAGGCCGATCCGGCGCCCGACTCCGCCCTTCGTCGCGTCGAGGACCTGGCGGAGGCGTTTGGACTTCGGGGAACCGCGCTGCCCGTCCGTAGTGTGGGCGTCCAGGGGGATTTTCGCACCTATGCGCACCCGGCGGTCCTCTCCGGCGAGGCCAACTGGCGGGTTTTGGAGAGCGCTTCCACCGCGTTGACGAACGCCATCCCCGAAGTGAACCGCGTGACTTTCCTCCTTCGCCCGGCGGCGCTGCCCCCCCTGCGCCCCAAAGCCGCCACCCTCACGAGGGACCGCCTCGACCGTCTGCGGGACGCCGATGACGTGGTGATGCAGGCGCTGGAGGAGTTCGGCCTGATGGATGACATCTTCCAGATGCCGACCGTGCTGATCCCGCTCACCTCCGACGGCGAGGACGAGATTGTGGTCCTCCGCCCGCTCTCCTCCCGCGACGTGATGACCGCCCGGTTTGCCGAAATCCCTCTGGAGATCGCCCAGGAAATCGCCGACCGCATCATGGCGTTGGGCGGGGTGGCGGCGGTCCTGTACGACGTGACGCACAAGCCGCCTGCGACGATGGAATGGGAATAGGAGCGGAGGGAATCCGTTGAGGCGCCGAAAGGGTACGCCCTGGGAGCCAATAACGCTTCGCCATGGTCAGCTCCTCTGCCCGAAGCAGACCGTGAACGCTTATACGTTTTAGATTCCCTCTCTTTGGGCATAAAGAATATGAAGAGGGCAAGACGAGTCGCCGATAGGTTCAGCCTCTGGGCACATTTAAGATTGCCCTTCCTGAACCCACTTGTATCCGCGCTCCTCGAATACAGAAGATAACCCTCATGGCTCCCAAAGGCAATCAAATTTTATATATCGACGAAATTTACGAGGGAGCGAACTTGTCCGGCCCGATAGCCGCTTCCATGTTGCAAAACGAAATGGAGTGGCGGCTGGCCCATTCCTCCGGCCCTTTTACGCTGGATTTCAGCGGGGTGCAAATGATTGACTCCGAGGTGTTTGGCGTCCTGGAAGCCTTGGCGCGTCAAGCCCTGGAAGCCGGACGGACGCTCATCCTCAATCGGCCTCCCTTGTCGCTGTTGCGGCGCATCCACGAGACGGGATTGAACGGGTTGTTCTGCATGACCGGGGAGACTCTGGATCAGAACCTCGGTCTGGGGGTCCCCGCCGGAGTGAAGGAGGGGCTGCCGATCATTGTGCCTGCCAACCTCAGCGCGATCCAGGTCGTGCGCGAGGTGGTAGTGGCGATGGCGCGGGAGATGGGGTTCGATGAGGCCACCGTCGCCGATATCGAGCTGTGCGTTGGGGAGGCGACCGTGAACGCCGTGCGATACGGCAGCCCCAATGGCGTCACTGATCGGCTGACGGTACGCTTCCTTGACGATCAAGGCACTCTGGTGGTCGAAATCCTGGACATGGGTCCGGGCTTTGAACTCGCCGGGGTGCCGCGTCCGAAGGCCGAACAGATGCGGGAAAGTGGCCTCGGCCTCTTTCTCATGCAGTCCCTGATGGACTATGCGGTCTTCTCCTATCCGGGCGGCACGAAGGTGCGACTGGAGAAACGACTCCGCCAGCCGGCGGAAGTCTCCTTCGCCCCGACTTCTTCAATGGAGAATTGGGAAGAAGCGCTGCCGGAAGCGACCCAGGAACTCCTCGTCGCTACGAACGACCGCTAGGCCCGGCGGGACTGTTCCTCAGGGCAAAGGCGCTCCTGAGAGCGGGGGGCTTCGCGGTATACTCTTTTGTATGGATTCCGCCGAACCGACCCTCGCTCCCTCGCTTCCCGACACCACGCCGTCCGGTGTTGCCCCGCCTCTCGATCCCTCAGATCGGTGGGAGCGGTGGGCCATCACCGCGTTCGTGGTGTTCTACCTCACCCTGGCGCATTTCTGGCTCGCGCCGTCCGCGTATATCAGGGATTTCGTGGTGGAACGGTTGCGGCCGTTTGTCATGGTTCTCGGCTGGGATCAGACCTGGTCCATGTTCGCCCCGGAGCCGGGTCATATCAACTTCTTCATCGAATCTCGCATACTGTATCGCAACGGGCGGGAGAGCATCTATCCCATTGGGCGCCTGTCGGGAATGAACCTCGCGGCGCGCCTGCTCCATGAACGCGACCGCAAACTGGTGGAGAATTGGTACGCCGCCGAAAAAGGCACGTCGTACTACACTCAATTGGCCCTCGCCATGGCCCGGAGCCACCCCCTCGGCGCGGACAACCCTCCGATGAGAGTCCAGCTGGTCCGGCGGTGGAGCGCCATACCCATGCCGCCGGAAGACGTGCGTCAGCCGGCGCCCCCTAATTGGCGAGAAGATGTCTTCTACACGATGTCGCTCGATCCGAAAGCTTTACCGTGACGCCGCACTCCTCCGCTCCCAATGAGGCGCGCGTTCCGCCGCCCCTCCGCCCGATTCATGACTGGAACGACTTCTGGTTTCGCCCACAGAATCTCACGGCGCTGGGTCTGTTTCGGGTACTTCTCGGCTTCATCGCTCTCTCCAAACTCTTTCTGCTGCTCCCGTTTCTAAAATCGTACTTCTCCGAGCGCGGCGTCCTGACCCTCGCGCAAAGTCAGTTGTCGCGGCCGCTGCCCCGCATTTGCCTCTTCGATTACCTCCCGGTCAACAGCGCGCCGGTCATCTTCGGAGCGTTAATCGTCGTCGCCGCCCTGTTCACCTTCGGGCTGGGGACCCGGCTCATGACGATTCTGCTCTGGATCGGGATGCTCTCTATTGACGCGCGCAACCCCTGGATCATCAACAGCGGAGATCGCCTCCTGTCGCTCATTCTCTTCTTCGGACTGTTCTCGCCCTGGGGCGAAGCGATTTCGCTGGATCGGCTGCGAGCGCTGTTCAGGGGCGATGCGCCCTCGAACGCGCCCATTGGCCCCGCCTGGACCCTGAGGCTGATCCAGTTACAGGTCTGCATGATGTACTTCTGGAGTACACTAGCGAAGGTGCGCGGGCACGACTGGCTCGCGGGCGAAGCGGTGTACTGGATGATGCGGAACACGGAGCGGGCGCGCTGGTCGCTGCCGTTCCTCTCCCACTCGATGATCGTGGCCAACCTGCTCGCGTACTTCACACTGCTGGTGGAGGGGTTGTTCCCGTTCGCCGTCTGGTCCCGACGCACGCGGCCGTATATTTTGGCGGGAGGGCTGGCGCTCCACCTCGGCATTGAGCAGATGATGACGATTCAAATCTTCGGGCCGCTCGTCCTTTCCACCTACCTCCTCTTCTATCGGGGCGAGGAGATCGCGGCGGCGTGGGAGAGCCTGCGGCGCCGGGTCTGGACCGCCCCGCCGACGCCCGCCTTCTACGATGGGACGTGCGGGTTCTGTACTCAATCCGTGGTGGTCCTCCGGGAGATGGACGTGTTCCATCGCCTCGACATCCACAGCGCCCGCGATCCCCGCGTTCAGGCGGCCATCCCCGATCTGGATGTGGCGCGCGCCGACCGTGAATTCCTCGTGAAGACGCCGCAGGGCCACTGGCATGGAGGGTTTTACGCCATCCGCTGGATGCTGTGGCGCCTGCCCGCCGGATGGCCGCTCGCGCCGCTGTTGTATCTGCCGGGCGTCCCGTGGCTCGGCGTCCGACTTTATCGGTGGGTGGCGGACCACCGCTATCTGTTCAAGGCGGGATCGGGGACCTGCGCCCTGCCGCAATGAACGCCGATCACGTCAATCAATGCTTTGGAACAGGCGCTCCAGGGATTCGCTGAACTGGTACTCGATGATCGAGAAGGACAACTCGAAGGCGATGACCCACAACAGCGGAACGGCTTCCTCCGGCGATAGTATAAGGAGTTTGGCGAAGGTGTCCTTCACAATCTCCTCGTAGGTGCGGCTGGGATCGTTGAGCGAGACGCGGGGATTGGCCGCGCGCTGCGTGGCGAACTCCGTGAGGCGCATCTGGTCGAGGAACTCGCGGACGTTGGCCGGAGTGGCGTGGTTGAGGTCCGCGCCAAACTCCTCGATCACCTTTCGCCGGAACTCTTCCAGTTTCACGCCGTCACTCCCCTGCGACAGACTTCGATGTTATTCCCATCGTTCCACGCGGACCTGAGGCAGCAGGGCGAGGATATTCTCCCGGCCGCCGATGCACGCGCCGTCGGTCATCGCGGTCGCCGCGCCCGCCGCTGAGCCGTAGCGCAGGGCTTCTTCGAGAGGCCCGTCGCGCTGCAGGACGCTAAGAATCCCCGCCACCATCGAGTCGCCGCATCCCACGGTACTGACGGTCGGCACGTTGGGCGTCCACGCGCGCGCGATCCCGGTGGAGTCCACGGCCAGCGCGCCCTCCTTCCCCAATGAGATCACTACCAGTTCGACCCCGTATTTTGCCCGGAGTTCCTTCGCGGCGGCGGGCAGCTCGGCGTCGGTGAACGGGCGGCCCAGCATCCGCTCGGCTTCGGCGCGGTTCGGCTTGAGCATGAACGGCCGTGCGGTGAAGCCCCGCGCGATCCGCTCGCAGTCCACGTCCACCACGCACCGGACATCGTGATCCCTGGCTTCGAGGACGATCTGCTCATACAGGTCTTCAGGCGCCCCCAGGGGAAGAGTGCCTCCCATCGCCATGTAGCGACTACGCGGCAGCAGCGGCCGGAGTTTCTTCCAGAACGCCACCAGTTCGTCGGGAGTGAGGGTGGGGCCGCGCTCGTGGAGCAGGGTGGGCGGGTCTCCCACGGCGTTTTGCACGTTGATGTTCGTGCGCGTCGTCTCGCCGATCTCCACAAAGTCGGTCGGAACGCCTTCCTCCCGTAGCCGGTGGTTGATGTACCGACCCGCGTCCCCACCTAAAAACCCCAGGCACACCGTCGGCGTTCCCAGGTGGGTGAGGATGCGTGAGACGTTGAGGCCCTTGCCGCCCGCGTCAGTTTCCACTTTGCGGAGGCGATTGGTGTCGCCGACTACCAGGCGGTCCACGTAGACGGTTTTGTCGAGGGCCGGATTGAGGGTGAGGCTGGGGATCATGGGGAGTTGCCGCCTCAAACGGTTTCGCCCCCGCGACCCCGGCAAGGCTTCAGCCCGGTGAAGGCGGAAAGCGGCGCCAGGGTCAACAGGGGCGTGAACATGCTTACTTGAAGAAGATTTTAGCCGTCTCAAACCACTCCGGCGGCACGGTTTTGTTTGTGCCCACGGCGTCGGCGAGAGGCGCCGCCACCACGTCCATGCCCTGAAGCGCCGCCATCATCCCGAACTCGCCGTCCTTCACCATCTCAGCGGCCTTCACGCCGACGCGGGTGCCGAGAATCCGGTCGAACACGGTGGGCGAGCCGCCGCGCACGATATGCCCCAGGACGACGTGGCGGGTCTCCACGCCGGTCTCGTTTTCAATGATCTGGGCGACGCGGGGCCCCACCTTCTGCTCGGCGAGGACGGGGTGGCCGAAGTTGTCGAGCTTGCCGCCCTTCTTCGCCTCGTCCTCCACCTCGGCGAAGATCGCCTGAGACTTTTCGGAGAGCTGGACTCGGTCGGATTCCGGCACATTGAGGAAGTTCACGCCTTCGGAGGCGACCACGATCCCGAACCGCTTGCGGGCGTAGGAGTCCTTCAACTGATCGGTCATCTCCTTCAGATGAAGGGGGACTTCCGGGATCAGCGTCCAGTCACTGTCCGCCGCGAGGCCGGACCAAAGGGCGACCCAACCGGCGTTGCGGCCCATCGCCTCCACCACCATGATGCGGCGGTGCGATTTCGCGGTGTCGCGGAGGCGGTCCATCGCGTCCACGGCGACGGTGACCGCGGTGTCGAAGCCGAAGGTGTAATCGGTGCAGGAGAGGTCGTTGTCCATCGTTTTTGGGACGCCGACAGTCTTGAAGCCTTTTTCGTACAGTTTGCTGGCCACGCCGAGGGTGTCGTCGCCACCGATTGCGATGAGGGCATCCAGGCCGAGTTTGTGGAAGTTTTCGAAAGCAAGTTCGGAGTCGTCGGAGCCGTCCTTCTTCTTCTTGAACGGATTGGTGCGGGAGCTGCCGAGGATGGTGCCGCCCTGGGCGACGATGCTGTCCACGGTTTCGAGGCTGAGGGGCATGGTCTTCATTTCGAGGAGGCCGCGCCAGCCTTCTTCCAGGCCGACCATCTCAAAGCCGAACTCGATGCCGCGCGTGACGGCGCCCCGAATGGCGGGGTTGAGACCGGGGCAGTCGCCGCCGCCGGTGAGGATTCCAACTCTCATTAAAGCATCTCCGTGTACAGAAGGGAGCGGGATAGGAGCAACACAGGGGAGATTTATAATTAATCATGAGCCGCCTGCGCGGGCGCGCGAGCTTCGGCGCTTCAGCGGTTCGCTTCCCTCTCAGTATGACTCGACGGCGCCCGTCCCGCCACAGAGGGGCAGTCGGCGCGCCGTCGGGTCGGTCACTGGAGCATGCGGAGCGTCACATCGTCGGCTGGATGAGGCCGTAGTTCCCGTCGTTGCGGCGATAGATCACGCCGATCTGCTCGGTTTCGGTGTTGAGGAACACGTAGAAGTCGTGCCCCACAAGCTCCATCTGGTCGGCGGCCTCTTCGGGCGAGATCGGCTTGAGCAGGTGCTGCTTCTTCCGCACGATGGTCGGCTCCTCCTCTTCGGGTTCGGTGGCCGGGACACCTTCGCTGGCCATGGCGTCGGCGGCTCGGCGCGCCACCAGGGCCATGACCTCGCGGTCCTCCCTGGGATGTTCCTTCAGGCGGTCCTTGAAGCGGCGGAGTTGCTTCTCGATCTTCTTCACCACGAGGTCCATCGACTCATACATATCGAGGGACCGCTCCTGAGCGCGCATGAATCCAAAATCGCTGAGCAGATGAACTTCGACCGTTTGCCAGTTCTTCTGATAGCTCAGCACGAACTCGATGGTCTGGATTCGTTCCAGGTAGCGCCCCAGTTTCGCGGCGCGGTCTTCCGCATGGGCGCGCAGCGCGGGCGTGACTTCGAGGTGCTTGCCTTTGACGACGACCTGAACGGGCATGGATACTCTCCTTCAGGAGGGGAGGGGAGATTCCTCCGGTAATGATTAGTATAACGGATTCGGCGATACGGCTGCCGGGCGACTGAAGTCGTGTCAGAAGAGTATGAAATCCCCCTTCAGGAAACCCCGGCGACTTCAGTCGCAGCAACAGATGCACGAAATCCGCCTTCGCGGACTGGAGCGAAGGGGAGACCTGATACACAGGGAGTCGGCGCAGGCCGACTTTGTGTTCTTGTTGCAGCGACTTCAGTCGCCAGACTCTTTGCGGAAAGGAACCCATGGCCCAATTAATTCTCATACGTCACGGTCAAACCGTCTGGAACGCCGAACGCCGCCTTCAGGGGCATCTCGATTCGTCGCTCTCCGCGAAAGGTGAAAATGAAGCCGAGGCCGTCGCGCGGCGCCTCCGGGACGAACCGCTCACGGCGCTCTACTCCAGCGATCTCGGCAGGGCGATGACGACCGCGCGCGCAATCAACGAGGCGCACCGCCTGCCGATGCATACCGACGCGCGGCTGCGGGAGGTCAACCTGGGCCGCTGGGAGGGAAAAGCCGTGACAGACCTTGAAGCCGACGAGGCGGAATCTGACCTGCTGGCCCTCTGGCGCGCCGACTCGGTGGCGAACCGACCCCCCGGCGGCGAACGTCTGGAGGAGTTGCAGGCGCGCGTCATTCAGTCCCTTCAGGAGATCGCGGCGGCGAATCCGGGCGGCCGGGTGGCGGTGGTGACGCACGGCGGGGTGGTGAAGGCGGCCGTCGCGTGGATACTGGGTATACCGTTGGAGCGGCAGCGACGCTTTGACGTGAACAACGCCTCCCTTACCCGGTTGGACCTCTCGCCCAAACGCGAGGCGGTCATCTGTCTCAACGACTTCTCGCACTGCCCGTCAGAAGCGCAGGACGACTCCATCGGGCGCGGCAACGCCTGAGCGACAGACACGGGCGGCGAAATGAGCCAACTGCGCGCGACGTTCCTGCGCGGAGGGGTGTCGCCTCAGGCGAACATAGTCATCAGCGCCGTGTCCTCATAAGCCGTGACCAGGCCGTGTATCGCCTTCTCCATCGTCTCCACGCTCATCGCCATGCAGTACAGGCTACGCTCGGAGTCAATACAAAGCGTTTCGATCTCCCCGGAGAATTGGGATAATAAACGTGAAGCCGCCTGGCTCTGTTCACACCAGTCCCCAAACCGCTCCCAGTGAGCGCCGACCGCAAACAACGGCGAGGCAGCCCGCGCGTCGGCGGCTTCCAGCATATGCTTGAGAAATTGCGTGGTGATGGCTTCCATAGAGTCCTCAGAGTCCTCGCTTATGAAGGGCGGCGTCAGGAAGGCGACGGACGGCCTTCATCATACATATCCCCCTCAGGCGCCTAACGGAAACAGGAGGCAACAATGGACCGAAGACCCCTGGGCAAAACCGGCGAATCGCTCTCCCTCATCGGGTTTGGCGGCATCGTCGTCACCGACACCGAACCGGCGGAAGCGAGCCGACGAGTGGCGGAAGCCGTGGATCGCGGCGTGAACTACTTCGATGTGGCCCCCAGCTACGGCAACGCCGAGGAACGCCTCGGCCCCGCGCTCCAGCCGTACCGCGACAAGGTCTTCCTCGCCTGCAAGACCGGTCGGCGCGACCGCGACGGCGCGCGCAAGGAACTCGAACTGTCGCTGGAACGGCTCAGGACGGACCACTTCGACCTGTACCAGCTGCACGGGATGACCAGCGAGGAGGATTTCGAGCGGGCGACAGGTCCCGGCGGCGCGCTGGAGACGTTCGTGGAGGCGCGCGAACAGGGCCTCGTGCGGTTCCTGGGTTTTTCGGCGCACTCGGTGGAGATCGGGTTGCGGCTGCTCGACGCCTTCGCGTTCGATTCGGTCCTGTTCCCCGTGAACTACGTCCTGTATTCACAGGCGAACTTCGGGCCGCAGCTCGTCGCCCGCGCGGAAGAGCTCGGCGTCGGGCGGCTCTGCCTCAAGGCGATGGCGCACACGAATTGGGCCGAAGGCGCCGCGCGCACGGCTTCCAAATGCTGGTACGAGCCGATCATGGAACCGGAAGAGGCCGCGCTGGCCCTCAAGTTCACCCTGAGCCAGCCCGTCACGGCGGCGATCCCTCCCGGCGAGGCGGACCTGTTCCGCCAGGCGCTGGACATCGCCGAACGGTTCACGCCGATCACCGAGGAGGAGCAGGCCGACCTGTTCCGCCGCGCGAACGGGCTGAAGCCGATCTTCCAGCTTGCGGCTTAAGGCGATCTTCCCGCTTGCGGCATAAGCCGATCTTCCAGCTTGCGGCATAAGGCGATGGGGAGCGGCGAAGGGTTGCGCTATTCCGCCTGATAAGGGCGCAGCCGCTGGGCCATATCCCGCACGAACCGGCCTTCCACGAGGATGGAGTCGTTGGCGTACTCCTCGCGAGTCACCTTGCCGCTCTCGTGACACTGCGACAACAGGTAGCTCTCCGCATACGGGAGCCTCACGCGCATGGGCACGAGCAGCCGCTCGATGACCGACTCCACCTCGCGGAGCAGGTACTCCATCCCCTCCCCCTTCAGGGCGGAGATATAGACCGAGTCGGGGACTTCGGCGACGAGCTGGCGCAGTTCGTACTGGTCGCTCACCAGGTCGCTCTTGTTGTACACGGTGACGATGGGGCTGGCCGCCGCGCCGAGTTCCTCCAGCACGTTTTCCACGGCCTCCATCTGCTGCTCGCGGTCGGGATGGGCGGCGTCCACCACGTGGATCAGCAGGTCCGCTTCCAGCACTTCTTCCAGCGTGGCCCGAAACGCCGCGACGAGATGGTGCGGCAGGCGCTGGATGAAGCCGACCGTATCGGTGAGGAGGATGCCCCAGCCTTCAGGGAGCTGGATACGGCGCGTTGTCGGATCGAGGGTGGCGAAGAGTTGCGGGTCGGTATGCACCTCGGCGCCGGAGAGGGCGTTGAGGAGGGTGGACTTCCCGGCGCTGGTGTAGCCGACGAGCGCGGCGTGCGGGAACGGCGTTTTGCGGCGACCTTCGCGCGCCATGCCCCGGTGGCGCTTCACTTCTTCCAGTTCGCGCTCCAGGTCGCTGATGCGCTTGCGGATTTTGGAGCGGTCGGACTCCAACTTCGTTTCGCCGGGGCCGCGCCCGCCGATGCCGCCCTGCTGCCGCTCGAACTTGGTGTACTGGGCGGAGATGCGGGGCAGGAGGTAGGTGAGTTGCGCCAGTTCCACCTGGAGTTTGCCTTCGCGGGTGTGGGCGCGCTGGGCGAAGATGTCGAGGATGAGCTGGGTGCGGTCCAGCACGCGCACTTCCGCCGCCGCTTCGAGGTTGCGCTGCTGCGTGGGCGAGAGGTCGTCGTCTATGAGCGCCACGTCGGCCTGGGTCTCTTTCACCAGCGCGGCCAATTCCACCGCCTTGCCCTGGCCCAGGTAGGAGACCGAGCTGGGCTGGCTGCGACGCTGCACCATCTCCCCCACGACCTCCACTCCGGCGGTGGAGGCGAGTTCCCGCATTTCGGCGGAATCCTGGTCCTTCTCCACGGCGGCGATGATGGCGCGCTCCTTGTGGGCGACGAGGTGCATACGCTCGCGGTCGGGTCGTTCGGAAAGAGTGGTCAAGGGGTCTCCTGATTTCCCTCGCCCCGGAGGAGGAAAAGCTTGCGCTGACCTGGGCGGGCGAGTGGGCGGGTTGATGAGGAATTTGACGGCGGGGTATACTGTTGTCGGTCATACAATGCACCTATTATGGACCGCTCGCACCTGAAACCGGCTCCCTCACGGAATCCCTTGAAGGGAACCCCTCCACGAATTCCATGCTCCATGATGAGGCGCCGAACCCCGCGCAGGGGCGCCATCCCCCGGTCAGACCGACGGGAAACGCCAACGCCTGACGGTTCAGCGGCCTCTCTATAGCCCCCAGCGCAGATTTCAGTAAGGAGATACTCATGTCCCAGGCCCTGGAAGTGACCGATGAGACCTTTGAGAAGGAAGTGATTCAATCCGACGTGCCGGTGCTGGTGGATTTCTGGGCGCCCTGGTGCGGCCCGTGCCGCATGGTCGCGCCTGTGGTGGATGACATCGCGCAGACCTACGCAGGTCGCCTCAAAGTGGTAAAGCTGAACACCGACCAGTGCCCCAACACCGCCGTCAAGTACCAGATCATGAGCATCCCCACCCTCCTCATCTTCAAGAATGGCAAGGCGGTGGATCAATTGGTGGGGGCCCAGCCGAAGCAGGCGTTCGTCGCCAAGATCGAGCCGCAACTCGCTTAATGGCGGGGTCGCCGCATTGTGGAGCCGGTTCCCGCTCCCCACTCACCCAATTCGGGCTGCCCGGCTCCATTGCAACCGGGTTCCGTCACAATGCGCCGGAGCCGGTGGGGTTCGCCTCACCGGCTCTTTTAACGCCTCAACCTGGCCCTGTAAACTTATCTGTCTCACTTGATACCCTAACGTTGTCTTGCAGGTTTATTGAAGAGGAGGAGCGCCATGCCTCGTAAAGTCATCATCATTGGGTCCGGCCCCGCCGGCTACACCGCCGCCATTTACGCCGCCCGCGCCGAACTGGAGCCGCTGATGTTCTCCGGCGTGCAGGCCGGGGGGCAACTCATGCTCACCTCCGATGTGGAGAATTATCCCGGCTTCCCTGAAGGCGTCACCGGCCCGGAGATGATGGAACTATTCCACAAGCAGGCCGAGCGGTTCGGGACGGAGATCATTCAGGACGACGTGACGAAGGTGGATTTCTCGAAGCGGCCCTTCACGCTCTGGCGCGCCGACGAACAGTATGAAGCCGACACGGTGATTATCTCCACCGGCGCGTCGGCAAAATGGCTTGGCCTGGAGTCGGAGCGGGCGCTGTACAGTCACGGCGTCTCCGCCTGCGCGGTCTGCGACGGCTTCTTCTATCGCGGCAAGGAGATCGCGGTCGTCGGCGGCGGGGACACTGCGATGGAGGAGGCGACCTTCCTCACCAAGTTCGCGTCCAAAGTCACGATCATTCACCGGCGGGATCAGCTGCGCGCCTCAAAAATCATGCAGGACCGCGCGTTCGCCAACCCCAAAATCTCGTTCATCTGGGACAGCACAGTGGATGAGGTCCTCGGCGTGGACGTGGGGCACGTCACCGGCCTGGTCCTCCGCAACCTGAAGACGCAGGAGACGACGGAGTTCCCGGTGGAGGGGCTGTTCCTCGCCATTGGGCACAAGCCGAACACCGACGTGTTCAAGGGGCAGGTGGAACTTGATGAGCAGGGGTATGTCCTAACCCATGACGGCTCCCACACGAATATCCCCGGCGTCTTCGCGGCGGGCGATGTGGCCGATCACAAGTATCGCCAGGCGATCACGGCGGCGGGCATGGGGTGCATGGCCGCCCTCGACGCCGAGCGGTACCTGGAAGCCCTGCAACACGGCTGAGCGGCTTTCGAGTCGTCCGTGGATTAGGGGTCTCCGCTACTTCGCTCCCCGCTTGGTTTCGCCCCCCCCCCGCCTCATTATTTAATCCGTCAGGAGTTCATTCGTGCGCCGAATTTCGTCTCTCAAAACCCCTTTCGCCCTCCTCGCGGCGCTCTTCTCGGCTGTTGTCTCCCCTTCCGCCTTCGCGGCCCCCGATTTGCTCACCATGGTCGCGCCGATCCGGGATTACACCTCCACAGTGACCGTCACCTTCGCCAATATGGACGAGCTGACCAAAATCCGAAAGGATTACGGCAACTCCTACAAAGTGAAAACGTCCCGCATCTCCTACCTTGCGCCCGAACACATGAAAGTGGACGGCAGCGTGGGGCCCGTGCCCATCATCTATATCCTGAACGGCAACCAGAAGGAGACAAAATACGGCTTCCTCCGCAGTAAAGTGGACGTGACGAACGCCCCCGGCCAGAAGCAGAGCCTGCTCGACTTCGGGTTGCTCACCTCCGACACGCTGAAGAACAATTACACCTGGAAGTTTGTGCGGTCGGAGAAGGTCGGCACAGCCACGCTTCACGTCTTTGA
>JBBRGS010000073.1:0-16444 GCA_038240635.1 Armatimonadota bacterium | reverse complement strand
CAAGCCTCCACCCGGACATGTACGCCTCCCTCGGCCTCGTCGGCTTCCCGAAACCTCTTGCGGACTCAAATGCCCCCCGCGACCCCGAAGCCGAGGAGTACGCCCGCAAGTATGTGACCCAGCAGTGGCTCGGTGTGGGCTGGTGGCACATCGCTACGAGGGAGGGGGGCGTCCGGCGCGGCATCTGCGAGTGGATGCGAACCTATTGGGACTCCGGAAAACTCCCTCCGGGTGTCGCTGAAGTCGCGCGGTCCGTGCGCCCTGTTAAGCCGTTCGGCCTCGCCTTCTACTACTCCGTCCCCGTCGAACGCTCCTATGAATCCCAGTACCCCTCCACCCATCAGCTCTACCCGATGACGGGCGGCTACAGCGCCAATACGGGCGGCGGCAAGGCCCACGAAGCCCAACACGCGGGGGTCCCCGTCGGCTACGCTGTCAGCGACGAGGCCCTGCCCCGCCTCCGCAAAGGCGCGTACCCGACGGGCTGGCTCACCTGTGGCGTCGATCGCATGCCCCGCGCTGAGCTGCGCCGACTCCAGCGCATCGCGCCCGTGTACGACATGAACACGCTCCGCGACTTCCGCGCCATCCCCTCCCCGGTCCGCTTCTCCCCCGGCGCGTGCGGCTACGCCTTCGAGGACCAGAATCGCCGCTCCGTCTTCCTCGTCTGGCGGCAGGGGCGCGGCCCGACCGGCAAGGACGAGCGCGCCGCCGGGAACACCTCCATGACATGCGAGGTGAGCTTCCGAGGCGTCAAGGACGGCTCCTACGCTGCCGGTGATCTCATGGACCCGTCCCACCGCTTCACCATCCGAATCAAAGGCGGGCGGGGCCGCTTCACCTTCCCCCTCGAACGCTGGGGCAGCCGTGCCTTCTGGAGCGCCATGCGGAGTCCGAACCCCTGACGGAACCCCAGGTGAAAAAGCATTGTAACTACTTAGTCCCTACATACAGGCTTTTCATCCGCTGAACCGCTGAATGTAGTAGGTAAAATCGGACGGCGGCAAGGGTGAAGTCAGCTCTCGCTAACGTCACTTACGCGTCTCATGGGCCACATTTAGTGTTCATACCGTAAGACAATGCTGTATAAAGCGCTTCAGAGGCCTGAGTAGTTACTCCAACTCGATCTGAATCGCCATCCCACTCTCCCTTTGTTGAAGCGTACCCTCAGGATACAACAGGCGGGTAGAGAGCCGGTTCAACTCATCGGCGCCCCGGAGAGCCAATCCGAATGAGGGCGAAGCGCGGAGGCCGGGAGGTTTTCCTCGCCTCAGTCGCGCAGGAGCTCCAGCGCTTCGTCATGCACGCGCCCGTTGGACGTGACGACCTGCCCCATGCCGGGGCGCCACTCGTTCCCCTGGAGGTCCGTGGCGCGACCGCCCGCCTCCCGCACGAGGAGGATGCCCGCCGGGCCGGTGTACGGGTCCACGGCGAAGGAGAGTTCGAGGTCGAGGTAGCCGGCGGCGACGTAGGCCCAGCTGATGCCCGCGCTGCCGAGGTTGACGAGGTTGCGGGTGCGCGGGCCGAGGCGTTCCATCGTCCTGCTGAGCGGGGCCACGAGGTTCGGGCGGCGGAAGCCGAAGGCGCTGACGTAGACCAGCGAGTTGAACAGGTCCGCCGTGGCGCTGACGTGGAGAGGCTGGCCGTTACAGGTGGCGCCCCGACCCCGCTCGGCGAAGTAGAGGTCCGAGCGCGTGGGATCAAGGATGGCACCAAGGACCGGCTCCCCCTCGTGCATCAGGCTGATCGCCACCGCGAAGAGGGGGACGCCGCTCGCGTAGTTCACCGTGCCGTCCAGCGGGTCAATCGCCCAGCGGAAGGGGGAGTCGTCGGCGCCGACGCTGCCCTCTTCGGCGTAGATCGCGTGATCGGGGAAGCGGGACCGGATCGCGTCGGCGACGTGGCGCTCGCTCTCATGGTCGGCGGTGGTCACGATGTCCGCGCCGACCTTGTGCAGAGTTTCCACCGGGCGTCGAAAATAGCGCATGACGATGGCCCCGGCCTCCTCCACGAGGTTGAGCAGGAAGGGTCGGGCGTCGTCGAGGGTCGTCTCCAGAGCGCTGGGCATGAGGGGCTTCTCCTCCTGGAACACAAATGAAGGGGATGGCTACGGGGTTCTGGCGCGTCCGAACGTCGGGAGGAAGGCCGCCGCCCACGCCTCTATATTCGTCGGGGCGAGAGGCCACCCAGCCTGAAGCGCCCACGCGGGGCTGTCGGGCCGGAAGCGGTAATTGCCCTGCGCGGCGTTCACAAACTGCGGGTCGGCCTGGCGGCTTCCCGCGTCAAAGCCGGTCGCGCGGGTCCAGTCGGCGAGTGTGGTGAACGTCCGATGCTTGTCCCGCCACTCCACGCCATAGAGGAAGAGCGGCTTGTCGGCGGGGCCGAAGACGAGGTTGCGGTCGAAGGTGAGGCCCTGCTTCATCGGGTCATAGACGCGGTCGGAAATCGTCTTCTGATACTTGTCGAAGTCGGCGGCGGTGGGATATTTGTCCTTCTCCGAGGGGTGTGGCCCGAAGAAGCCGTTGTCATACCAGAGGCCGAGGGCGTATCCGCGATTGTTCGCCAGGACGTTCCCCACTACGACGTTGTTGCGGATGTGGTACGGGATTTCGCCGAAGTCGGGCGTGGGGAGCGGTCGCGGCCCCTGTTCGCGGAAGGTGATGCCGTCTTTGTTGCCCACGCAGGTGTTGAAGGCGAGGACGCAATTCTCGCTCTCGCCGAGCATGATGCCCGCCGCGCCCCACTCTTTGGCGCCGGAGCCGACGACGTTGGTCGCGTTGCCCACCGCGAGGCAGTGGCGCACGGTGATGTCACGGCTGATCTCGATGAAGACGCCGCTGAGCTCATTCTCCTGAAAGACGCACTCGTCCACCAGAACATTGCGGACGTGAATGTCGAACCAGAGGCCGGGGCCGCCGTTGCGGCGGAAGAGGCACCGCCGGAAGACGCCGCCGTCCACCATGGAGAGTTTGAAGCCGGCGGAATCCCACCCGCGATTGAGCGGCTTCCATGCGTTGCCTTCCCAGAGGCACTCTTCGTTGCGGAAGCCGTCCGCTATCGCGCCGCCGCCGCCGTTGCCGCAATCGCGCACGATACAGCGCCGCATCACCCCGGCGACTTCCACGCCGTTGCCCGCCATCCCCTCGATGACGCAGTTCTCCAGGACGTTATCGGCGCCTTGCAGCCAGATGGCGGCGCGCTGCGGGAAGGTGGCGGCGTAGCGAAAGGTGAAGCCGCGCACCTGTACGTGTCGCACGCCGTCGGGGTTTTCCCACGGGCTGAGGCCGAAGATCGCGCCGCGCGTGGACGCCTCCATCCGGTGGCTCGAAGGGTCCGAGACGTCGGCGAACCAGACGGTGAGCGTCTTCGCCTTCGTGTCCACCGCGAACTCGCCCGCGAACGGGCCGCCGAGGTTCGGCAGGGGAGGCGGCACGCTGTTCGCGCCGGGCCTCGCCTTGCGATGCGCGTCCCAATCCTTGCGCAGCTCGGCGAGGGAGACCTGCGGGATGAGCTGACGCCCGTCGGCGATGACCTGCTCGGCGCGGCCCCAGCGCGGCTCGTCGCCAGGGTGATTCTCGACCGGCGTGCCGTCGGGCCTGCGGTCAATCTCAAAGAGGTGGTCCCACTTCGTCTGATACAGGGGCGCGTCGCCGGGGAGTTTTTCCCACGTGGTGATGGGGTCGGCGCCGGTGAGGACGACCGAGCCTTCGGGATCGGCGACGAACTGAATGGGCCGCTGGGCGGTTCCGCTGCGCGTAAGCCGGACGGCTTCGCGGTAGACACCGGGCTTCACGAGGACGGTATCGCCCGGCTCCACGACCTGCGCGGCGGCGTTGATGGTTTTGAAGGGCCGATCCGCCGCGCCGGAGTTGGAGTCCGCCGCGTTAGGCGCAGAACCGTCCACCACGAGGGTCGCTGCCCGCGCCGCGACCGCTCCCGTCGCCCATGCCGCTATCAGTCCCGCGAGCAGCGCCCGCCGCGCCGTCATCCGTGTCGTTCCCGTCATCGCATGAGTTCTCCGTGAATCGCATGGCGGCGTATAGCGCCTGAACACGCGAGCGCTCGCCGCCGCTTTACAGCTCCTTGCGCCCGAACACGATGCAGGCCAGCGCCACGCAGACCGCCGTGTAGAGGGCGACCATAAGGGCGGCGTTCAGCTGGTCCGGCGATTCGAGGATGGGCGCCTCGAAGTTCAGTTTATTCACGCGCGGCGTGATGACCTTCACGACCGGGTACAGAATTTTGGCCGTGAAGCGGAGGTACGGATGCACCGCTTCGGCGTCAGCGACCTGCTGGAAGCCCCCCGGCGCCTGACCCATCGCATACAGGCCCCAACTCAGGATGGCCGCTCCCACCGGCGCCATGAAGACGCTGAGGAGCGTCACCAGCCCGCACAGCGGCATGAGGCGGATATACAGGATGCCGAAACTCCGCAGCAGGGCGGACGCGTAGGTCGGGTTGTTCTTCAGGATGAGGAGGAAGCCGACCGTCGCCATGACGATCAGGTTCAGCCCGATGAGGATGAGGCTGCCGAGGAACTTGCCGATGACGAACTGATACCGCTCCAGCGGCTTGGTGAGCAGGGTGTACACCGTCCGTCGCTCGATCTCCAGCGGGATCAGGTTCATCGTGATGAGCAGCGTGAGCAGGCCGCCAAAGAACGAGATGGTGCGCAGCGTTCCCTCAATCTGGAACGTTTCCACGAGGTTGGCGCCGCCGCTCTGAACCTTGTGCAGCCCCTGCTGCGTGAGCGCCCCGATGCCCAGGATGAACAGCAGCGAGCAGACCAGCGTGAACGCCATGGACTTGCGGCGCACGGCCTCCTTCACGGTGGCGCGCGTGATGGCGAGGATGTTCCTCATGCGGCGCCTCCCCGGTTGATATGTTCCGCGCCGGACTTCTCCCGCTCGGCGTCGCTGGTTTGGCCTTCCTGCTCGATCTGGAGGAACAGGTCTTCCAGTCGCTCGCGGCGCGGGGCGACCCGGACGAGGGCGGCGCCGTGATGAAAGATGCGCTCCACCACGCCGCGAATGTCGCTTTGGGCCGTCACATCCACGGTGAGGCGGCCCGCAATCGTCTCGGTTTCGAGGCCCGCGCGGGCGAACTCGTCGCCGAGGGCGGGGGGGGCGTTTTCGGCCACGATCTCAAAGCCGTACAGCGCGAGGAGTTCGTTCAGGTGGCCCTGTCGCGCCATGCGTCCCTGCCGGAGGATGGCCACGCGGTCGCAGATGTTCTCCAGTTCGCTGAGGAGATGCGAGTTGAGGAAGACGGTTTTGCCCGCCGCGCGCAGGTCGAGGATGAGGTCGCGCATTTCGGAGCGGCCCACGGGATCGAGGCCGGAGGTCGGCTCGTCGAGGAAGAGGAGTTCGGGGTCGTTGAGGAGGGCCTGCGCCACGCCGATGCGCTGGGTCATCCCCTTGGAGAAGTTGCGGATGGGCGTTTTACGCCACTTCGTCATCCGCACCCGCTCCAGCGCCTCCCCGATGCGGCGGTCGCGGAGGGCGCCGGAGAGGCCGAGCAGGTCAGCGTACAGGCTTAACAGCTCATCAGGGGTGGCGTAGTCGTAGAAGTACGGGTTTTCCGGGAGGTAACCGATGCGGGCGCGGGTGGAGGTGTGCGGCACGCGGTGGCCCAGGAGGAACGCCTCGCCGGAGGTGGGGAAGGAGAGCCGCAGCAGCAGCTTGATGGTGGTCGTTTTGCCCGCGCCGTTCGCGCCGAGGAAGCCGAAAATCTCCCCCGGCTCCACCACGAGGTCAAGCGAATCGAGGGCGGTGACGGGCTTCCCGAACCAGCCGGAGCGGAATCTTTTCGTGAGGGCGCGCGTTTCAATCGCCGGAGGCAAGCGGCAAAACTCCTTCGAGGGTGAGGCCGGGAACCGGTTCCGGCGACGAGAGAGGGCGTTCAGCGGAGGTGGAGAGGCGGGCGCTTCAGTCGGGAAGGGGGCAGGTGGCTTCCCCGCCCCACGCCTCATCGAGCGCCTCCACAGTGTGCAGGATGCGGATGGGACTTTGCTTTGCGGCCAGCCCGGTGGCGATCCACATGAAGCAGCCGGGATTGCCGGTGACGACCCATTCCGCGCCGGTCGCCTCGATATGAGCGAGTTTGCGCTCCAGCAGTGGCTCGGCGATCTCCGGCTGCGTAAAATTGTAGATGCCCGCGCTGCCGCAACACCAGTCCGACTCGGTCAGGGGGAGGAGTTCGAGGCCGGGGATGCGCGAGAGGAGGGCGCGCGGCTGGGCGCGTACCCCCTGGCCATGCGCGAGGTGGCAGGCGTCGTGGTAGGTGACGCGCCGGGGCGTCGGCTCAAACGGCGCGAGGTCCCCCAGGTCGGCCAGCGTCTCGGTGATGTCCTTCACTTTGGCGCTGAAGGCGCGGGCGGGGTCGGCGTAGCGGGAATCGTCCTTCAGGAGATGACCGTACTCCTTCATCGTGCTGCCGCAACCGGCGGAGTTCACGACGATGGCGTCCACGTCGGCGCGCTCGAAGGCGTCAATGTTGCGCCGGGCCATGTCGCGGGCCGCGCGGGCCTCGCCGTTGTGCGCGTGGAAGGCGCCGCAGCAGCCCTGTGAAGACGGGACATGAACCTCCACGCCGTTGCGGAGCAGGCAGCGCACGGTGGCGTCGTTCGTCCGCGAGTACAGGACGCTCATCACGCAGCCGGTGAGGAAGGCGACCCGCGCCCGCGTGGGCCCCTGCGGCTTCATCACGGCGGGCCATGCGCGCGGAGTGAAGCGGGGCCGTTCAGGGAGAGGCATCGCCGCCGAGGGCCTTCCGGTCATCAGGCCGATGAGGAAGCCGGGCATCTGCGGGTCGCCGCCGCCGAGGAGGGACGCGCCGCCCATCGCCACGGCGAGGCGTTCGGGGTTGGTGAGGGTAGCGAGGAGCATGGCGCGCGTGAGCTTGCCACGCCAGGGGCGTTGACGAGTCGGCTCGGTGGCGGAGCGGGTCTCCTCCAGGAGTTCGCCGTAGCGCACGCCGGAGGGGCAGGCGGTTTCGCAGGCGCGGCAGCCGAGGCAGCTGTCGAGGTGAGAGAGGACGGTTTCGCTGGGCTGAAGGCGGCCTTCGGCCATGGCGCGCATGAGGTAGATGCGCCCGCGCGGGGAGTCGGCTTCGGTCCCCAGCAGAGTGAACGTGGGGCAAGCGGAGAGGCAGAGTCCGCAATGGATGCAGGAGAGGAAGCGGGCATCCAGCGGCTCGGAGGGAGGGGGGAAATCCATAGCGGTGAGGCGGCGGGTCACGCGGGCCATCGGCGGGTCACGCGGGCCATCGGCGGGTCACGCGGGAAACATGGGGGGGCAGAAGAGACACCTCATTATACCGGCATTCCCCACGCCGACAGGCCCGATACACAGGTGGCCAACTTTTTCAGACCGATATAACGCCTCTGTGACTCACGCCGTGGCAGGGATGGCGAAAGCGCCTGAAGTGACTCACGCCGTGGCAGGGATGGCGAAAGCGCCTGCGGTGATGGCTCACTTGTTCCATGCCGCCTCTCCAAGGTGAAGGCTTCCTGTGGTCCCAGGCCATTGCATGGAGGAGACGGGCGGTTGAAACCGCTGCAACACCCACACGAAACCCGCCTGCGCGGGTTCGGGGAGGAATGATGGGTGCGAGATCATGATCTCACCAGCCCCTCTCCTATGGGAGAGGGGTGGCCGAAGGCCGGGGTGAGGTAGAAGGGCTGTATCCATAGAGACCATGATCTCACCGGCCCCTCTCCTGTGGGAGAGGGGTGGCCGAAGGCCGGGGTGAGGTGGGGGCGTTGCAGCGGTTTCAACCGCCCGGACTTCTGAGCCTCTCGTGGCGCTCCCAAACGCTTCCCGGCGTCTGGCGTTTCCGGCGTGAACCGCGCATCATGCCATGGCCGTCCGATACGATGATCCCCGCCTGAATCGTTGCCGCCTGAGCGGTTGCGCGCGCTCGCGCGATAAAGGGCATCGCTTCACTTCCCCCCTGCGCCCCGCCCCGTCGCGCTTTTCTGCCTGCGCTTTGTGACCGCCGTGAACTCTCCCTCCACCCCCAGCCCCCTCTCCCGCGAGGCGTATATCCGGCGCCACCTGCGCTTCAACGTGTTCGCCTTCCTTGTGGATGCGGGCGGGTGGTGGCTCGGCATGAGCTTCCTCTCCGCGCAGACCATCCTCCCGTACTACCTGCGGGAACTGGGCGCCGGGGACATCCTCATCGGCCTGCTGCCGTCGCTGGGCGCGCTGGGTTACATGCTGCCGCAAATCTTCGTAGCCCCCATGGTGGAGCGCCGCGTCATCCAGAAGCGCGCCGTCGTTCAAATCGCCTGGCTGGAGCGCATCCCGTACGGCATCCTCGCGCTCCTCACCCTCTGGCTGGCCAAACCCGCTCCCGCGCTGCTGATCGTCCTGGCGTTCGTCTGCTTCACGGCGGCGGCCTTCGCGATGGGCTTCAACACGCCGGGCTACGCCACCATGCTCACCAAATCCATCCCGGCGGACAAGCGGGGGCGGGTCTGGGGCGTCGCCGGGGCGCTCGGCGGCCTCATCGGGCTGATGGGCGCGTACCTCTCCCGGCATCTCCTCGAACGGTACGGGATGCCCCTCGGATTCGCGCTCTGCTTCCTCATTGGATTCGGCGTCCTCATCCTCACGGTCGCCCTGCTCATCTGGGTCCGCGAACCCGAAGCCATTAATCCCCCCGAACCGCCCCCCTTCCGCGAGCACTGGGCCGCTTCGTGGCGCCTGCTGCGCGATTACCCCGGCTTCCGCCGCCTCCTTATCGCGGAGGGATTCATCGCTCTCGCCAGCATGGGACCCGCCTTCTACACCGTCAGCGCCGTGGAGCGGTTTCGCGCAGGATCGGCGGATGTGGGCCGGTTTAACATCACGCTGATCGCCGCGAGTGTGGTGGGCGGTTTTCTCTGGGGATTTATCAGCGACCATTACGGCAACCGGCGCACCTACCTGGTGTCGGCCCTGTTCAAGGTGGCGGCGCCGCTCTGCGCGCTGCTCGCCCCGGTGATCGGGTGGTACCCGGTCGTCTTCTTCCTCTCCGGAATGGCGGGCAGCGGCTGCGAGCTGGCCAACTTCAACCTCCTCCTCGAATACGCGGGAGAGACGAAGGTCGCCAGCTTCCAGGGGGTGCGGGGGCTGGCGGTTCTGCCCGCGTGGGTCCTCTTCCCGCTGCTGGGCGGGCTGCTGGCGCGCTTTTGGGGCTACCACGCCGTCTTCGCGGTGAGCCTCGTCGCGGGCATTGGCTCGGTCGTCATGCTGAGGTTCGTGCCGGACCCCCGCCACCGGCCCGTCGGCTACTCCCCCGAACGCTCCGGCCTCCTCGGCGCGCCGCCTCCCCCGTTGGCGAAACTGAACCCGTTGGACGCCGAACAGGAGGATGAGCGGGTCGAGGTCGAAACTTAACCCATGCCGCTTCCCGCCGCCAGCGCGATCCTCTCGCCGAACGATCTCCTCGCCCTCTGGAGTTGGCTCCTGCTCATGGGAGTCGCTACCGGGGCGTCGTTCTCCAACGCGCGAAAGAACGCGGGCCTCCCGCTCGCTCGCGTCTGGATCACGATGACGGTCCTGTGCGGCTACTGGTTCACCTGCGCCGTCATCGGGCTGATGGGCGGCCCGTTCGTGACGCTGTACCGCATCGGCATCGGGGCGGCGGTCGTCGCGGGCGTTCTCCTCTGGCTCCACGGGGATTTCAGGACGCCGAAGTAACTCGAATCCGGCATCCCCTCGCGGCTTCCTCCCTCACTGTATCGCTCCTCTCCTGTCGGCCCGGCTGCGGGACGACCCTCCCTCCATCCTCTTACCCCTATGGCTGCTCTCGACAACGGTAAAGTGGTGCGCGGCGCCGTGATTGGCTACGGCGGCGCCTTCAACATGGGCAAGGCTCACCTCAGCATGATGAACGCCTCTCCCGGCCTGCTGGGTGTCGCCGCGTGCGACCTCGATGCGGCCCGCATGGAGATCGCCAAACAGGATTTCCCCGGCATCCTCACCTACACGAGCGTGGAGGAGCTGCTGGCCAATCCCGACATCGAGCTCGTCACCCTCATTACCCCGCACAACTCGCACGCGGACCTGGCGGTTCAATGCTCCAAAGCGGGGAAGCACGTCATCACCGAAAAGCCGATGTGCATCACCCTCGACGAAGCCGACGCGATGATCGCTGGGGGGAAAGAGGCCGGGAAAATGGTCTCCGTCTTCCACAATCGGCGCTGGGACGGCGATCACCTGGCGATGGAAGAGGTGATTGACAAGGGCTTCCTCGGCGATGTGTTCCGCATCGAGGCGTACGCGGGCGGCTGGGGGCATCCCGGCCACTGGTGGCGCTCGGTGAAGGCGATCAGCGGCGGCCACTTCTACGACTGGGGCGCGCACTACCTGTACTGGATGCTCAACCTCGTGAAGGAGAAGAAACTCGCCACGGTGGACGGCTATTACCAGAAGCGCGTGTGGAACGACGTGACCAACGAGGACGAAACGCAGGCCGTCATCCGGTTCACCGACGGCGCTGTGGGGTCCATCATCATGTCGAGCATCGCGCGGGTGGGCCTGCCCCGGTGGCGCATCCTCGGCACGAAAGGCGCCATCGAGGACACGGGCGGGAACAAGTTCAAACTCGTCACCGAGATGGAGGGCCTGCGCGTGGAAGCCGAGGTCCCTTACAAGGAAGGCGACTGGGGCGCGTACTACCGCAACATCGGCGCGCACCTGACACAGGACGGCCCGCTGGAAGTGACGGCGGAGAAGGCGCGCCGCGTCATCGAAATCATTGACCTCTCCGAGCGCTCCTCGAAGACCCGCCAGACGCAAACCTGCCCGTACGAGTAGCGGCGCCATCGGTCCCCAGGGCGCCCTCGCGCCGTCGGTTCCTCAGCCTGCCCTCTCGTCGCCGCACCGGGGCGAGGGGGTAGGCTTCGCCGCAACCCGCCACTTCAACCTGTTCCCCAAAATCGTGCGCCGGTGGTGTAAGATGAATCATCAGCGTAAAACCGGCCGCCTCCCATGTCGGCGGCTCCGTTTCAGGCGGAGGACGCGACTCCAAAGGCGCCGGACGAACGATCAGGGGAGGGGAAGATGTCTCAACCGATTCACATGACTCTGAAACGACGGTTCATCCCGGCGCTGCTGATCGCGCTGGCGTCGGGACTCCTCGCGCCTCCGACTCCAGCCCGGTCGCAGGACGCCGACACGCCGAAACTCGCTCCCTGGGCCTCGTCCAAAATCAAGTACCGCAGCGCGGATCAGGAGCCGATGGGAGTCATCCCGTCGAAGCCGTCACACCTTCGCAAATCCCCCGGCCTGAAGTTCCGTTCGGTCGGAGGCAATCGGCCCAGCCGCCTCCTGCTCACAGATTATCTTCCGCCGGTGCAGCACCAGGGCAAGCAGCAATCGTGCGTAGCGTGGTCCAGCGGGTACTACACCTACACCTACGCCGTGGCGAAGGCGCTGCAACTCAATCCCGAACAGCGCGACAACCTCAGCCGCCGCTTCAGCCCGGCGTTCATCTACAACCTCGGCAACGGCGGGGAGGACCGGGGCATGGAACCGGCGCAGGGCTTCGACATCCTGAAGAACAAAGGCTGCGCCACCTTCGCCGAAATGCCGTATAACGCGAACGATTACACCTCGCAGCCGGACGCCGACGCCCTCAAGCGCGCCGAGCGATACAAGGCGATCCAGATCGCTCACCTTTTCGAGGGAAAGCCCCGCTACGGCCCCGGCCCCAACATCGAAGGACTGAAGGCGTACCTCAACGACACGCAGGCGCCCTTTGTCATGGCGATCAGCGTGTTCGGTGACTTCCCGATGAAGTCCGTCTCCTCCAACTTCGTCTACAACCACGAGGGTTCGCCCAAAGCCTCCGACTTCCGCGGCTTCCACGCCATCACCGTCATCGGCTACGACGACAGCCTCAAGGCGTTTCGCATCGTCAACTCCTGGGGACCCAAATGGGGCGACAAAGGATTCCTCTGGCTCTCGGAAGACTTTGTGAAGGAGTTCTGCGTCGAAGGCTGGGCGCTCGTCGCGGGCGGCCCCAACCTCCGCGACCCCCGCGTCAGCCGTACGCAATGGACGGCGCACTTCGACCTCATCCCGCCCGCTTCGCGCTAACCCCCGCTGTTTCCGGGAGGGGCGCGCTCCGCCTCTCGCGCCTTCCCCCGGCTGAGGTGAACCTGTGGCGTCGCTGACCCTTGCCGCTTCCCGCCTCTGTCGCATCGCCCTGCTCGCCGCCGCTCTCCCTGCCGGAGGGAGTGTGACGCCCGCGTCTCACGCCGCCGATCCCCCGTTACTCCCGGCGGTGAGCATCGTTCCGCTCCGGGACGGCGGCGGCCTGCCCCCTCCCGAAGCCGGAGACGCGCCACTCCCCCTGAAACTCACCGGCGCCGTCGTCGCCACTCTGGCCGATGAAGCCGCCGGGGCGTTCACACTCCTTCGCGCGGACGCCGCCGATGTTCACTTTCCGCGCCCCCGCTTCACCCTGCAAGGGACGCTGAGCCGACCGAAGCCAACCGGGCCGTACGTCCTCGCGCTCGAACTGAGTGATTCGGCGGCGTCCGGCGCCTCGGCGAAGCGTCCGCCTCTCGCCCACTGGACCGGGGAGGCCGACACCTTCCGCGACCTGACCGGCAACCTCAGGGCCGATCCTCGCGTGAACGACCTCGGCCTCGTGGGCGAATTGTGTCATCGGGTAGCCGCTCGCCTGCGCGCCGCTGACGCTCCCCGCCCGCCTCGCGCCGACTGGAGCGCCCGGCTTTCCGCGCTGCCCCGCGCCCGGCGCCTCCGCCTGACCTTCGTCTCCGACGCGCCGCTCCCCCCTCCCCGACGCAGCGTCGAGACCCTCAGTTCCGGCGAGGCGTACCATTACGTCGTCTCCTCGCGGGACGCCGGACAGGTCCTCGTCGTGGAAGAAAGCGGTGCGGAAGGCGACCCGTCGCCCCGGCTCATCTCCGATCATCTCACCGAGATCGCCGCCCTACGCCCGGTTCCGTTGCCGGACGCGACCCCTCTCCTGGGCCCCCTCGTCTCCCGGACGGTGACGCGGCGCGTCTGGGCGCTGTTTCGCAGGAAGCCTTCCTCTTCCGACCCACCCCGCCCCACCCCGGCTGACGATCCCCTGAACTTCCGCGACCTGCCGATGAAGACGCTCCCCCGCGCGGCCCATGATCCGTCGCCCGCCGTGCGAATTGTGGACGCCGACGACGGCCTGGCCGAAGACACGACGCGGCTGCTCCGGTGGCTGGAGGACGACTCCGCCGGCGCCTGGAGCCGAGTCGCCATGACGATTCGCTTCACACCGCCGTAAAGGATGGCAGGCCCTTGCGCTTCTTTATGACGCTGAGCCGCGTCGTTGCCTTCCGTTTAGCGGATTATCACAATGAAACAGACGGTATCAGCCGTTTGCGGGGGGCTTTCTCCCGCTCGAAGAGGTTCGGGAAGGGCTTTCCACCTTATGAGGTCACTTCACTCCTGGACGCGGCGCGCGGTCGCCGTCACCACGTTCGGCGCGCTGGTGTTCGCCGCCGGAAAGAGAGTTCCCGCGCAGGCTCCGGCGACCGTCTGGCTGGAAGGCGAGTCGGCGACCTCTGAGACGCTGAAGCCGGTGGTGGAAGCCTCCGCGCGCCCGGAATTCCTCTCCGGCGGCCAATGGCTCCGCGTCAGCGTGGACGCCGGAGACGTGGCCAAAACCGTCCCCGCAGAAGGCGCCCTCCTCCGCATCCCGTTCACCGTGGAGAGCGCCGGGAATTATCACGTGTGGGGACGCATCGGCTTCGAGTTCGCCCGCTCCCCCTTCGAGTGGCGCGTGGACGACGGCGAATGGGCCGCGATCTCCCCCGACGCCCTCACCACCGACCTCGTGGCCCTCTCCTTCTGGACCGAAGTCGCCTGGCTGGAATTCGGCGCGCGGGACCTGAAGGCCGGGCCTCATCGCCTCGAACTCCGCCTCAAAGCCTCCACCGACGAGAAAGGCGCCGTCAAAAACATCGTCTTCGCCGCCGACGCCTTCGCGCTGACCACCGGCGCCTTCCGGCCTCATGGGAAATGGAAGCCCGGCGAAGCATGGCGCACCCCCCGCGACGAAGAGGCCGCCCGCCAGGTGTTTGAACCGGCTACTCCCGCTGCGGCCGGGGACCGCGTGACTCTGCCGCTGAAGGGACTCTGGGAAGTCGCCCGCGACGACGAGCAGGCGCCGGGTGACGTGGCGCAACCGTTGCCCGCGCCGCCCGCCGACGCCTTCCGAAGCGGCGTCCCGATCCCGTCGGACAAAAATATCTCCCGCCCGGACCTCCTCTTCGCGCACCGGCTCTGGTTATATACGAAGGTGAACGTGCCCACCGCGCTGTCGGGGCGCTCCTTCTTTCTCACGTTTCCGCAAAACAGCCTGAACACCACGGTGTACGTCAACGGGGTCTATTGCGGCTTCAATAATGCGCCGTTCGCTCACTTTGATGTGGACGTGACGAAGGCGGTGAAGCCTGGCCTCAACGAAATCCAGGTCGGCATCCGCGACGCCTGGTACGGCCACACGGCCAATCCAGACAACCCGCTCAAGCTGCGAAAGACGTTCAACCTGCCGATTGAAACGTTCCACAACGGCTTTCAGGACTTCGATTACCCGGTCTGGAACTCGCCCCAGTCGGGCATCCTCACCACGCCGACCTTCACCGTGGCGGGCGCTCCGGCTTACATCGCCGATGTCTTCGCAAAACCTTCCGTGGCGACGAAGCGCATGGTGGCCGATGTCACCCTCGTCAACCCGACGAAGGAGGAGGTCACGGGCGAGATCGCATGGAGCGCGGTGAACGACGCCGGAGCCGTGGAGAAGACGTTCGCGCCGCAGCCGTTTACTGTGAAGGCCAACGCTCAGGCGACCGTCACCCTCGCCGACGGCTGGAGCGACCCGAAACTCTGGTGGCCCGATGCGCCCGCGATGCACCGCCTCCGCACGGTCCTCCGCGTGAACGGCCAGCCCGCCGACACGACCGAGACCCCGTTCGGCTTCCGCGAGTGGGGCGTTCGCGGCACGGATTTCACGCTCAACGGCGTCACTTGGCGCATCTGGGGCGACCTCACCACCGGCGCGACCCCGGAAGAGTGGCTGAAAAACTATCGGCAGGCGTTCCAGCGCACCATGCGGCTCGCCACCGCCGGGCAGGGTGGCGACAGCTCCGGCTGGATGGGGATGTCCCCCGATGAAGCCCTCGCCTTCTTCGACCGGAACGGCGTCACCGTTCGCCGCAACGGCCCTCTCGACGGCGAGGCCATCGGCTACGCCTTCTCCGAGAGCGATCCCGATCTTAAAAAGCGGTACGGGACCGAGATGAAGAAGAAACTGATGGAGAACTGGGCCGAGCAGATGGTCGCGCAGGTGAAGGGCGAGCGCAACCATCCCTCCATTCAAATCTGGACCTTCGACAACGAGTTCGCCTTCATCAACCTCATTAATCTCCTCGGCGACAGTCCGCTCATGGACGAGTATGAGCGCGAGATGACGAAGGCCGCGCAGGCCGTCATGGCGGCCGACCCCACCCGCATGGTGATGAGCGATGGCGGTGGCGCCACGAAGTTCCAGACGCTCCCCGTTCACGGCAACCATTACGTCTTCAGCCCGAACGACTCGCGCTACCCCGGCCTCGCCTACGAGAAGTATCCCGAAGGCGGCGGGCGCGGTCGCTGGGTGTGGGACCAGAAGCGGCCCCGGTTCATCGGGGAAGATTACTTCGCCAGCGGGATCAACCCGGCGGATTACGCGCAATGGGGCGGCGAGGCGGCCTTCCAGGGCAAGGCGCAGACCCGCGACGCTGCCACCCTCCTCTACCGTATGCTCACCGAAGGGTACCGCTGGGCCGGGCAGAGCGCCTGGCAATTCTGGGTGGGGCGCGATTACTGGTCTCCCGCCGACCTGGCCCAAAATCCGTACTTCGCCTCCAACGCGCCGCGCGCCGTCTTCGTCCGCCAGTGGGACTGGACGTTCGGCTCCGGCCAAATCGTCCCGCGCACGTGGGGCATCTTCAATGACACGCAGCATCCCGAACCGCTTGCCTTCACCCGCCGCCTGCTGGTGAACGGGAAAGCGGTCTGGGCGAGGACGACGACGCACACGGTTCCCCCCGGCGAAAGCGTCCGGCTTGAGGAGTCGCTGCCGATGCCGATGGTGAAGGCGCGGCAGGAGGCGCAGCTGGTCCTGTCGCTGTCGGCGGAGGGGAAGGAGGTCTTCCGGGACGTGAAGGCCGTCTCCCTTCTCCCCGATCCGTTTGCGACGGCGACTCCGGCAGCACGCCATGTCCCAATCGGCGTAAAACCGGCGTCCCGGCGCGGGACTGTTGCGCCCCGGCGCGCCCGTCGCGGCGCCGCCTCCCTGGAGCGGACGAGTCGCGGAGGGTGTTCACGGGCGCCTCAGCGCGTGGCCCGGCTGTCGCTGGCTTCCGCTCTGCCCGTCGCCGTTTCCGTCGCGGCGGCGTCCCGCC
>JBBRGS010000072.1:0-16455 GCA_038240635.1 Armatimonadota bacterium | reverse complement strand
TGTGGTAGATGTCTGGAGACGAAGAGACCATGCCGTCCACCGGCCCCTCTCCTGGGGGTGTGGGGTGGCCGACGGCCGGGGTGAGGTGGGCCGAAGGCCGGGGTGAGGTCCTACAAATTCGCGCCTTTCTTCCCGAACCGCGCGCGATACGTCTCTCCGGCGGCGGGATACTGCCCCTGTGAGAGCTGGCCGGGATAATCGGCGTTGGAGTTCCAGTAGGTCTGATACACCACGTGGTGCTGTTCAAACCACGCTTTCGCGCGCTCAACGTACGGCGAGGCGTTGTCCCCCCGGACGCCCCATTCCGAGTAGGCCGTCGGCTTGCCGTGCGCTTTGGCGAACGTCTGATGCCACTTCAGGCCGTACTGACGGTTGACGGCGTTCTCCCACGCGGGAATCGGCTCCTTCGGGTCCCACTCGGTCTGCCAGTAGAAATCCATCCCGATGAGGTCCACCACGTCGTCGCCGGGATAGGCGTCTTCGGGGTTCATCGAAGTCGTCCCGCAGTTGACATTCCACTCGAAGCGGAAGCGCGAGGACGCGGCGCGGAACACCTTCACGAACTGGCGAAACGCTCCGGCGAACGCCTTCGGATTTTTGATCGCGGACCACGGCATCCAGTCGCCATTGAACTCCCAGCCGGTGCGGAGGTACAGCACGCGCTCCTTCGGGCGCCACTTTGCCAGTTGCGCCGCCGCCGCCTGATAATGGTCGGTGTAGTCGCCCCGCGCGGCCTCTTCCAGCGTCGCGCCTTTGGGGATGAGAGGGACGGACCAGAAGACGCGGCGGTCCAGCCCGCTCCAGTTGCCGATGGCCCAGCCGACGGAGCCGTCGTAATCGGCCCAGCTGGCGTTGCCGGTGTAGCCGAGAACGCCGTCCACTTTGCGGCCCAGCCACGTCTCGAACTGAAGAATATCGGCGGGTGTGTTGCCGCAGTAGACGCCGAGGAGTGGCGCGGCCTTCCCGGGGCGGGAAGCGGCGAGAGCGGGCGCGGCCTTCTTAGAGCGGGTGGCGCCGAGAGCGGGCGCGGCCAGCAACGGAGGAAGAGTCGCTCCGGCGGCCTGCAGAAACCGTCGGCGGGACCAGAATTGGGTCATGGGGAACTCCTTATCATAAGGGGAAGGGGGATGCGGCGCCTCACTCCCGCCATGCGATCTCTCCGGCGCGAACCGTCGCCATGATGCGGACCGGCCCCAACCCGTCCCACCGGAACAGCGTCAGGTCGGCGAAGTGGCCGGGTGAGAGGGCGCCTCGCGTGTCGCTTAAGCCGAGAACGCGGGCGGGAGTGTGGCTTGCGGCGCAGGTGACTCCCGCCATGCCGAGATCGGTCATCGCCAGCGCGTTCCCTACGCAAGTGTCGAGCATATGACCCGCGCCCGCAAGGAACGGCGTCCCCCGCAGGACGATTTTACCGCTCGGCAGGACCTCATGGAGGCCATCAGGCGTGATGCCGGGAGGGGTTCCGCCCAGGGCCACCGCGTCGCTGACGAGGCAGAGGCGCTCCGGCCCCTTCACCCGCGCAATGACCCTCACCACCGACGCGGGGAGGTGGTGGCCGTCGGCGATGACGCCCGCGACGAGATCGTCGTTCGCCAGCTGGTCCCACAGATAGTTCGGGTGGCGGGGCAGGGTGGCGTGGGCGGCGTTCCCCAGGTGGGTGGACATCCGCGCCCCGGCCTTCACCGCGTCATGGATGCGGTCGCCGGACGCCCCGGTGTGCCCCAGCGAAACGGTGACTCCCGCCTCGGTCGCCCGCTCGATGAAAGCCGGCGCCCCATCATACTCTGGCGCCAGGGTAAGCAGGCGGATGCGTCCCTCGGCGGCCTCCTGAAAGCGCTGGAACTCGTCCCAGTCCGGCGGTCGAATGTACGCCAGCGGGTGCGCGCCGCGCGGGCCGTCCACCGGCGACAGGTACGGCCCCTCCAGGTGGATCGCCGGGAGCGCGTGAGCCAGTCGCGCGTCCGAGTCGCAGGCGCGGGCGATGTGGCGCAGGCTCGCCCGGATCCCCGCCGCGCTGTTGGTGAGGACCGTCGGGCAGAGGGCCGCCGTCCCGTGGCGAGCGGCGAGGTCGGCGATGCGATGCGGGGCCTCCTCCGGGAGCGGCGCGGGGGAGCCGTCGGGCAGGAGCGCCGCGTTGAAGTCGTGGCCGCCAAAGCCGTTCACCTGAAGATCGAGGAAGCCGGGCGACACCCAAACGTCCGCGCCGCCGAGGACGCTCTCGTTCTCGGAGGTAACAGTCTTCCCGTCCCAGGGTTCCACGCGGACGATGCGGGCGCCGTCGAGCGTCACCCTCACGAAGGCGCCGGTGTCGCACCGCCGGCCACAGACGCGCAAAAGAGTTTCCTTTCTTCATGATCGGGAGTGGGGCGGAAGTATACACAGTTTACATAAGGAGAGAAGGATTCGTCCTCGCGGTAGGGAAACGATTGCTACTCGCTTCCCCGGTCGTTTCCCCCCTTCGACCGCTTCACCGACTGCTCTCCACCCTCTCAATTGGGAGCCCCTCTCATGGCACGGCCTGCACCCCGTCGGCGAAACCCTTCCGCCTTCACTCTGATTGAACTGCTGGTGGTCATCGCCATCATCGCCATTCTCGCGGCCATCCTGTTCCCGGTCTTTGCCAAAGCGCGGGAGAAGGCGCGCCAGACCTCCTGCCTCAACAACGTGAAGCAACTCGGACTGGGCTGGAAGATGTACGCCGACGACTACGACGGCTCCTTCATGAAGAACCGATACGACGGCGGAGGCAAGCACTGGACCTGGAAGACAGCTATCGCCCGCTACGTCAAAGATAGTAACTTCCGCTGTCCCTCCAACGAGTACTTCAATGACGACAGCGAAGACAGCATCATCGGCAAGGGCCGCTCCTACTGCATGAACGGCGCCACTGCCCACGAGGATGAGAGCGACCCTGGCCTGCCTTCAGACCAGCGTTCCGGCATCAACGAGGCTGACGTGACCAACCCCTCCGAGACCATCGCCATTTGCGAGTGCCGCTACCGGTATCCCGACGTACGCCCCTCCGACTTCGACTGGTCCTCATTCAGGTACTCCCACGAGGACAACGCCACTCCCGCCAGTTTCGAGGGGGTGATGCAAACCCACTCCGGCCTGACCAATTTCGCCTTCTTCGACGGCCACGCCAAAGCCCTGCGCCCGGTGCAGACTATTGCCAACGGCCAGTACACCATGTGGATCGCCACGCCGGAACTGGCAAGCCCGCCCATCAAGCGCACCGATATCGAAGGGTGGAGGAAGCGCCGCCTCGCAGAACTCCAGGCGCACGGGGAATACAAGTAAAGGCTCGCGCCTTCGGCCCTTCTCTCTAACCCGCCTGTCCAGAAAACCTTTGCCGTCCCCCTGTCTCGCCGAGATAAATCCTTCCTGCCCTTACCGGGGATACACGAGGTCAGGAGCGCGGGCCGTCTGAGGGATACTTTCCCAGGGGCTGAAACACCCGCTGCCACAGGTCAGCCGTCTCCAATACCGTGCGGGCACGCCGCAATTCCCCCCGATCCAGCGCTCGATTCGCCTTCCGCGCTACCGGAAGCAGCGCCTTATCCCGGTCCCGCGCCGGTCAGCTGACGCGGCCCGCCAGGTTACCAGTTCCTCCAGCCAACCGGCGAAATACTCCTTCAGACCCTCTTTCGTCGCGTCGTTCATTGGTCTCCCTCCAGTCTCTCCTGCCTCCCTCGGCCCTTCCGCCGGATGGAGAGACTCTGCGACTAACCCTCCAATCTTCCTAAATCCTGAACTGGACCCCTTTCCTCCTGATTGGGAGTGGGGGCAGGAGTGTTCCTGGACCGAGCGGAACGAAATTAAGGACGGCGCGCCCGCCTCCCTCATTCGTTCCGCTTTCGCCTAAAGGATGCCTGCTTCATGCCTCACGACGCCACCGAGTCCCGCCCCGTTCGCAACACGATGGTTCACACGTTTGTCCGGTACGCTTCCGACGAGGTGCGCCTGCCGGGGAAGGAGGGCGCGCTGTCCGACTCTGAGTCGGCGCGGCGCCTCGCGCAGGACGAGCTCCCGCTGGAGAAGGTGGTCTTCAACGAGGAGACCTTCCCCGGCCTCTCCCGCGCCGCCTCGGAGACGATCACGCGATTAATCGGGCCGCACACGGTGACGCTGACGTACTACAACGCTGCGCGGGAGCCGGTCGCCGCCCCCGACGAGCCGGGCCGCTACGGCTGCGTGATGGAAGTGACCCCGGAGGGAGGGCGTCCCTTCCGCCGCTTCCGCACGCTGTACCGCACGCCCGGCTTCACGGACTGGACCCGCGCGTGGGTCCCCGCCGCTATCACTCTGCCGGATACGCTGGGCATCTCGCCGCAGGTCGCCAAAGCGCAGTCGGAGACACTGGCGCTGTACCTGCGGGATCGGTTCGCGGACGCGCTGCGGCGGGATGAAGCGAGCGCCGTCCTCCTCGCCGGGCTGAGCGAAACGCCCCCCGACGCCCCCCGCGCGACCGGGGCCGATGACGCATCGGCGCGCGACCGGGCCTGGTGGGTCGCCCTGAAGCGCCAACTTTACGGGCCGCCCGAAGCCTCGCCGGATCGGTTCACAGCGCCCACGCGGGAGGCTGGACCCGCCGCCACAACCCTCCGGGATGGCTCCGAGGCCGAAGCGGGGATGGCGCCGGGGACGGCGGAGCGGATCCACGCCGTCTGCCGGGAGTGGGCGGAGGACTCCAATGAGGCGTTCATCGCGTGTATAGCGCGGCGCGGCGTCATCTTCCATCACCAGGCGTACGGCGTTCGCGACGGCCAGCCGATGACGACGCGAACCGGCAGCTACATGGCGAGCATCTCCAAACTTCTCGCCGGAACACTCCTCACCATGCTCGCCGACGCGGGAAAGGTGGAGATGACGGCGCCCGTCTCGGAGTATCTTCCCATCCTCCGGGGCGTCCCCTCCGAGCGGCCGCTCACGCTGCGGCATCTCATGACCCACACCGCCGGAATGTCAGAACACTGGGGCGATGAACTGCACGACTTTGAGGAGCGGATGGCCCTCTGCCTGCCCCACCTGGAGATCGGAAAGCGGTGGGAGTACAACGGCGCCAGTTTTGCCCTCGCCGGGAAGGTGATCGAGGCCGTCACCGGCGAGGCGCTGCCACAAGCCTTCTCGCGCCATCTCCTCCAGCCGCTAGGCATGGACGATACCGATGTCCGCACCATGTCATGGAGCACGTTCAGCACGGCGGGGGACATTGCCCGGATCGGGCAGCTCCACCTGAACCAGGGCGGGTACGGCGATCTCCGCTTCTTCCGCCCCGAAGCCCTTCAACTCCTACTGCCCCGGCGACTCACCGACGAGCTGGGACCCGACGCCACCGAGGAGTACGGCCTGGGGACCGGCTGGTTCCGCGATGAGGGCCTGGGTAACGCCACGTACGGCCACGGCGCGGCGTCGGCGGCCACCCTGCGGATTGATCCCGACCACAACCTGGTGGTGGTGATGACGCGCAACGACGCGGGCCGCCACTTCGACACGTATCACCCGCGCTTCATGGCCGCCATCGCCGAAGGGCTGCGGCAAGCCTGACCGGCTCCATCGGGGTAAACCTATGGCGAACTACTACACCACGCGGTTCAACCCGGCGCTCTGGCCGCCCGCCGACGGCGCCGTTCCCGCCGGAGTGACAAGTTCCGAGGAGAGCCTGCGCGCGCGGGGCCAGGTCTGCTGCATCGTCGCCACGCTTGAGGACGCCCGCGCCGAACCGACCGCCAAACGGTGGACGTATCGCGTCACGTATCGAGTGGCGTGTACGGCGCACGGCGCGGCGACGATTCAGGAGACTGTCGCGCTCGACTGGGTGTCGCCGAACGAATACCTCCTCGACGACTGACCACCGTCTCGCCACACGGCTCTCCGAACCCCTCTCGCGCCCCTGTTTGCTACACTGAGGGCCAGGTGGACACGGGTTCGCCTCTCGGACAGGAAGCGAAGGAGGCGCAACGATGCGCTATCGCCGCATGGGTCGCACGGGGCTGAAGGTCTCGGACATCTCGCTGGGCACATGGATCAACTTTGGCGGCAAAATCGAGGATGAGGCGGCGTTCGCTGTCCTCAACGCCGCGCTGGACGCCGGAATCAACCTGTTCGACACCGCCGACGTGTATGAGCATGGCAAAGCGGAGGAGGTCCTGGGCCGCTGGATGAAGGGCCGGACGCGGGACGACCTGGTGATCGCCACCAAGGGCCGCAGCACGATGTCGGATAAGCCGACCGGCTCCGGCTCCACCCGAAAGCATCTCTTTGAGGCGTGCCACGCGAGCCTCCGCCGCCTCGGAACCGACACCATTGACCTGTACCAGGTCCACTGGCCGGACACCGAGACGCCGCTCGAAGAAACGATGTCCATCCTGAACGACCTCGTGCGGCAGGGGAAGGTCCACTACATCGGTTGCTCCAACTTCAGCGCCGAGATGATCGCCGAAACGAACGGCATCGCCGACCGGCGCGGCTGGGAGCGGTTCACCTGCCTGCAACCGCCTTACAACATGTTCAACCGGGGCATTGAGGGCGGCGCCATGGCCCGGTGCGCCAAAGACGGCATGGGCATCATCGCCTACTCGCCGCTTGCGCAGGGCCTCCTCAGCGACAAGTATCTCGACGGGAACGCTCCGACAGGCAGTCGCGCGGCGGGGAACGAAGGGATGACGAAGCAGCTGGAACGCCGGGCGCCTCAGTTGAAACGGCTCGGCGCGCTGGCTGCGGACATGGGCGTGAAACTGGCGCAACTCGCCCTCGCGTGGAACCTTTCGCACCCGGAGATGACCTCCTGCATCGTGGGCGCGACGAAGCCCGAACAGGTCGACGAGAACGCCGCCGCCAGCGACGTGACCCTCTCCGCCGATGACCTCTCCACAATTGACGCCATTTTGAAGGAAGAAGGTTGACCCCGTGACGCGGCTGTCTCTCTCCGCATCGCTTGCCGCGCTGCTCGTTCCCGCCCTCCTGGCCCTGACGGCCCTCCTGGGCGCTTCCGGCTGCGCGAAGGCCGATCCGCCCTCCGCCGCCCCGGAAACGAAGCCAGTGGCGGGCAGGGCGTCTTCCGCGACGCAGCGGCTTCTGGTGGGGAAGGAGGCGTTTGGCAGCTGGAAGGATGACGCTCCCGGCGTGCGGCGACTCATCCGGCCTCAGGACCTCCCGCCGCCTTACGATACCCCTTCGGTGGACAACGGCCCGAACGTCGTCGCCCGCCCCGAAGGCGCCTGGCCCAAAGCCCCTGAAGGCTTCACGGTGGGCCTGTTCGCCACGGGACTCGACAACCCGCGCGTGATTACGACCGCGCCCAACGGCGACCTCTTTGTGGCCGAGAGCGGGCCGGGCCGCATTCGCCTCCTGCGGGACGCCGATGGCGATGGCAAGCCGGAACTCAACACGATCTACGCCACCGGGCTGAAGCAGCCGTTCGGCATCGCGTTCTATCCCAACGGCGCCCGCCCGAAGTATGTCTACATCGCCAACACCGACGCGGTCGTCCGGTTCCCGTACGCCAACGGCGATACGAAGGCCCCCGGCGACCCTCAGGTGATCGTGCCGGACCTCCCTGGCGGCGGTCGCCTGCGCGGCGGCGGACACTGGACGCGCGACATCGTTTTCTCCAAAGACAATAAGAAGATGTGGGTCTCCGTAGGCTCACGGACCAACGTGGACGTGGAGTCGAATCAGAGGGCATCCATCCACGAGTACAACCCCGACGGCACGGGCTACCGTATCTACGCCTGGGGCGTCCGCAACGCCGTGGGGCTGGCGGTGCATCCTCAAACCGGCGCCCTCTGGTGTTCCACCAATGAGCGCGACGGCCTGGGCGATGACCTCGTGCCCGACTACATCTCGCGCGTGGTGGAGAACGGCTTCTACGGCTGGCCCTGGTTCTACATCGGCCCGAATGAGGACCCCCGTCACAAGGGTGAGCGGCCCGACCTTAAGGGAAAGATCACCGTCCCTGACGTGTTGATCCAGCCGCACTCCGCATCGCTCGATCTCGCCTTCTACACCGGGAATCGGTTCCCGAAGGAGTACCGCAACAACGCCTTCGCCTCCGAGCACGGCTCCTGGAACCGAGGCCGTCGCACCGGCTACAAGGTGATCCGCGTCCCCAACAACAAAGGCGTCCCTCCCGGCGAGTATGTGGACTTCGTGACCGGCTTCGTCACCGAGGACGGCGTGGTATGGGGCCGACCCGTCGGCGTCACGATGGCGAAGGACGGCTCCCTGATGATCACCGACGACGGCTCCAACAGCGTCTGGCGCGTGAGTTATACCGGCAAATCCCCCGCGAAACCGTAATGAAGGAGGAGACGATGGACCCCTCATGCCTCCAATACGCCCTGACGGACGACGAACGCCGCGCCTTCGAGGAGACCGGCGTCCTCGTTGTGCCCGACGCGCTGTCGCCGGAGCAGGTCGCGGCCCTCACGGCGGCGACGGATCAGGTGTATCAGCGGCGCCTTGAAGCGGGGCACGAACCGCGCACGGCCCTGTTTTACCCAAACTTCATCCCGGAGGATGACGCCTTCCTCGACCTGGTGGACTACCCGAAAATCCTCCCGAAGGTCTGGGGCATCCTTGGCTGGAACATCTACCTGTACCATGGGCATCTCATCGTGACGCCGCCGTCCGGCAAGCCCATGGGCGACGCGACGTTCGGCTGGCATCAGGACAGCGGCCGGGTGAACGCGGAGATGGAGAGTCACCCGCGCCCGCGCCTCTCCCTGAAGGTGGCGTACTTCCTCTCAGACTGCTCGGAGCCGGGGCGCGGCAACTTCTGGGTCATCCCCGGCAGCCACCTCCGCGATACTTTGGAGCGCCCGCCCGACGGAGTGGGCCAGCCCGAAGGCGCGGTCCCCATCTGCGTGAAGCCGGGGACCGCCGTCTTCTTCGACCGCCGGACGTGGCACACCGCCAGCCCCAACGCCTCCGACGTGACTCGCAAGGTCCTCTTCTACGGCTACGGGTACCGCTGGATTCGCACCAAGGACGACATGACCGTGCGGGACCTGTGGCCGAAATGCGACCCGATCCGGCGGCAGCTGCTGGGCGACGGCATGAACTGCAACGGCCACTACTCCCCAACGGATGAGGATGTCCCGCTACGGGGCTGGCTCCGCGACCACCAGCCCGAAGCCGCCGCATGACCTCGACACGAGGCGATTGAAGCATCGTTCAGAGAGAGAGGCGTAACCCATGCATCAGATGATCGGCCTGCTGGCGGCTCTGGCGATGAGCGGCCTGGCCCTCGCCGCCGCGCCGGGCGCTCAACCCGGCCTCCCGAAGGAGTCACCCGGCCTTCCGAAGGAGTCACCCGGCCTTCCGAAGGAGTCGCCCGGCCTCCCGAAGGAGTCGCCCGACCTGACGGTGGAGCGGCTGGCGATTCCGGGTCCGAGCGGCGCGGCGCATCGGCTCATCGCGTACCTGGCGCGGCCTTCGGGGGAGGGGCCTCATCCTGGCGTCGTCCTCGTCCACGACCGCAGCGGGAACGACGCCCACAATCAGGATGTGACCCGCCGCCTCGCCTCAGAAGGGTTCGCCGTGTTGCTGGTGGACCTGTACTCCCGCGCGGGCGGAACCGAGAAACTCGCCGCCGGGGAGAAGCCGGTCTGGGAAGCCGCGCCTATCGCCGCCGAGGACGCCCTCGCGGACCTGGGCGCCGGCCTCGACTGGCTGAAGCGCCAATGCTTCGTGGCGCCGGAGCGCGTGGGACTCCTCGGCTTCTGCATGGGCGGCCGGTTCGCGCTCCTCTTCGCTGAAGCGCGATTAGACCTCAGAGCCACCGTCGTCTACTACGGAATTCTCGTCGCGCAAGGAGACGTGGACCCCATCGCCCACGCCGACCGAATACCTGGCGCCTTCCTCGGTCACTTCGGGGAGACGGACCGCATCATCCCTCTGGAGAGCGTGCATCGCCTGGAGGCGCGGCTGAAGGAGGCGAAGGTCCCCGCCACGGTGTACACCTACCTCGGCGCGGGACACGCCTTCAACAACGACCGCAGCCCCGCCGCCTACAACGCGGAAGCCGCCGCCCTCGCGTGGAAGCGCACGGTGGAGTTCCTGAAGCGCGAACTGAAGCCAAAGTGACCCCCGCCAGGACGACGGATCGGCGGCCATGAGCGACGCGCCGCCCGACAACGAAGGCTTCTCGCTGACCGGCATGGCGCAGGGCGACGGCGGGCGGATGCGGGCGATCCTGCTCAACTTTGTGAACGGCTTCCCGCCAGTTCCCGCCGCGCCTGCCGAAGGGGAGGGGACCTCCGCCGTCGCCGAAATCGCGGACCTTGCGGTGGCCTACCCTGAAATCGCTCCAACGACCGAGCCGCCTGTTCCCGTGCGCGCCGACTCGCCGGAGGTGGTCGCGCGACTGTTCGGTTCGGCGCACCAGGGCGTGATCGCCGTGGTGAATCTTTCGCCGGAGCCGGTGACGACGACGCTCTGGGTTCCCGGCTTCGCTTCGCTGCTGCTGGATCGCTGGGGCGAGTCGAGCGTACCCCTGGCGGGAGGGTTGGCGTGGATGGACCTACCGGGCCATGCCGCCCGCGCGTATGAACTGCGCTGATCCTCGGTGAGCCGATGGGGAAGCGGTGAAACTTTGAAGTTCCGTATCCCGCGATGAAAGGAGCGAGCATGACATTGGAGGGGAAATCCGCGCTGGTGACGGGCGCGAGCGGTGGCATCGGGGGCGCGATTGCGGCGGCCCTGGCGGATGCGGGCGCGGCGGTGGCCCTCAACTACAGCCGGAACGCGGCCCGCGCCGAAGAGGCGGTTGAGAAAATCGTCGCCAGCGGAGGGAGCGCCTTCGCCGTTCAGGCCGACGTAACCGACCCGGACGCCGTGGACGCGATGATCGCGCAGGTAACAGAGCGGTTCGGGCGGCTCGACATCCTCGTGAACAACTCCGGCGTCACCCGCGATGGCCTGCTGATGCGGATGAAGGAGGAGGAGTGGGACACGGTGCTGGACATCAACCTGAAGGGCGCCTTTCTGTGCGCCCGCTCCGCCGTGAAGGGGATGATGAAGCGGCGTTCCGGTCGAATCATCAACATCACGAGCGTGGTCGGAGTCATCGGGAATGCGGGGCAAACGAACTACTGCGCCTCGAAAGCGGGCCTCATCGGCTTCACGAAAGCGCTGGCGAAGGAGGTCGGCAGCCGGGGGATCACGGTGAACGCCATCGCGCCAGGGTTCATTGCCACCGAGATGACCGCCAATCTGCCGCAGGAGGCCGGGGACCGAATCAAGGCCAGCATCCCCCTGGGGACGTTCGGCGACCCGGCGGACGTGGCGGCGGCGGTCGCGTTCCTCGCCTCCGACGCGGCGCAGTACATCACGGGGCACACGCTGCATGTGGACGGCGGCCTGGGGATGTGACGCGCGGCCGCTCGGCGTCCAATCGCTTACTGTCGGTTGACCGAGCAATCCTGCGGACGCTCGTATATCGGGATACCCCTTGACACAGCAGCTTGGGCCCATTAGACTGGTGCGGTACGCGCGTGCGTGCTCCCCTCTGCGCGCCTTAAACTCATTGATCCCATCGGGAGGTTGGCTCAACGTATGGACACCAGCGACTTCAAAAACGGCATCTCCATCATCCTGGACGGCGTGATTTACACCATTTCTGAGTTCCAGCACGTTAAGCCCGGCAAAGGCCCCGCCTTCGTCCGCACCAAACTCAAAAATGTGAAGGTCGGCTCCACCGTGGAGAAAACGTTCCGCGCCGGGGAGAAGATGGAGCAGGCGTTCCTCGACCGCAAGGCGATGCAGTACCTGTACAGCACGGGCGATGCGTTCGTCTTCATGGATCAGGAAGACTTTGACCAGATCGAGATGACCTCACCGCAACTGGGGTCGCAGGCGAAGTATCTCAAGGAGAACCTGGAGGTGCAGGTCCTCACCCACAACGGCGAAGTCCTCGGCGTGGATTTCCCCATCACGATGGAGCTGGCCGTCACCGAGACCGATCCCGGCCTGCGGGGTGACACCGCTTCTGGCGGCAGCAAGCCCGCCACCGTCGAAACCGGCGCCATCATTAATGTGCCGCTCTTCATCAATGTCGGCGACAAAATCAAGGTGGACACCCGCACCGACTCCTACCTGGAGCGCGTGAAAAACTGAACCCTATCACACCTCTGACGACGCTTCGAGCCGCGCCGACCGCCGACACCCCTCCCCGGAGCCGCTCTGGACCCCCCGATGAACCTTGAAGCCGTGAGCGAACTCCTTCAGGCGCTGGAAGGCAGTCGCGTCGCCGAACTCAAACTGGATGGCCCCAACGGCGTCGGCCTGCGCGTTCGTCGCGCCATCCGATCCGCTTCACCCCCTGCAACCCAGGCCGTCGGAACCGCGTCTGACCCTGCAGAGAGCGTGCTTCACGCTTTGCCCGAACCCCCTCCCGTCACCGTGGTCGAGTCCCGTTTTGTGGGCCGCTTCCGGGGACCGCGCGAACCCCTCACCGCCGGCGACCGCGTGCAGGAGGCGCAGGTCCTTGGCGCCATTGAGAGCGTTGGGCTGATGAATCGCATCGCCGCGCCGATTTCCGGGATCATCACCTCGGCGCATGTCGGTGAAGGCGAAACGGTGGAGTTCGGACAGCCGCTCTACGACATCGCCCCCTCCTGACCGGGACCCATGACCCCCGATTCGCCTCCGCCATTCCCGTGGGCGCCTTCTCCCGTTCAGGCCGAGCCGTTGCTTCGGGCGACGGGATTGTCCAAACTATTTGGAGTGGGTCCGCGCGCGTTCCATGCGGTGCGCGGGGTGGACCTCCAGGTCAACGGGGGAGAAACGCTCGCGCTGGTAGGAGAAAGTGGCAGCGGGAAATCCACCGTCGCCCGCATGATCGTCCGCCTGCTTCCGGCGACATCCGGCGCCGTCCTCTATAATGGCGTGGACCTCCTCACCCTGAAACCTCAGGCGCTGCGGGACGCCCGGCGCCACCTACAGATGGTGTTCCAGGACCCGATGGCCTCGCTCAACCCGCGCATGAGCGTCACCGCCCTGATCGCCGAACCGCTTCTGATCCATCGCCTAACCCGTGGTCGAGCGACGCGCGACCGGGTGATGGCCCTCCTCGAAGCGGTCGGCCTGAGCGCCGATTTCGCGCAGCGCTACCCGCATGAACTCTCCGGCGGCCAGCGACAACGGGTCGGAATCGCCCGCGCTCTGGCTTTGGAACCGGACCTGATCATCGCCGATGAACCCGTCTCCGCGCTGGACGTGAGCGTGCGGGCGCAAATCGTCAATCTCCTTCGCCGCCTTCAGCAGGAACGCGGCCTCGCCTATCTCTTCATTGCCCACGACTTAGCCCTCGTGCGGCAGATTTCCCACCGGGTGGCGGTGATGCGCCAGGGTCGTATCGTGGAACTGGCCCCCACCTCCGCGCTCTTTTCGGACCCACGCCACCCCTACACCCGCCGACTCCTCGCGTCCGCGCCGTTACTGAGCCATGCGGACCATGCGCGCCGAGACGCGCCCCTGAACATGAACGAGTCGGCGTTCTCCCCCTCGGCGCCAGACACCTCCCGTCATCGGGACCGTCCCCTGAAGGAAAGTCCCCTCACGGAGGTGGCGCCCCACCACTGGCTCGCGGACACCGCGGCTTGACGCCGCCGTCCCTCCGCCGCCTCACCGCTCCCCACAGGGAGCCCCTCACGCCCTGCAAACGGGCGACTCACGCCCTGCAAACGGGCCACGCCCGCACCGAGCGGGCCTGACACACAGCGGGCCAACGACGGCCCCGGAAGAGGACCACATGCCCAGAGACACACGTTCCGATGATGACCGCCCGCGTTACGGGCGCAACGACCGCAATGACCGCGATGATCGCGGGGGAGACCGAGGACGAAGCTTTGAAGACCGAGGCGGCGACCGGGGCCGACCCTCCTTCGGTGGAGACCGGGACCGAGGCGGCGACCGAGGCCGTTCCTTCGGGGGGGACCGCGACCGGGGTGGAGACCGAGGCCGACCCTCCTTCGGCGGAGACCGCGACCGCAATGACCGGGGTGGAGACCGGGGCCGTCCGTTCAGTGGCGGCGACCGTGGCCGACCCTCCTTCGGCGACAAAGACCGAGGCGGTGATCGGGGCCGACCCTCCTTCGGCGGCGACCGTGATCGCGGGGGAGACAAGGGCCGTTCCTTCAGTGGCGGCGACCGTGGCCGACCCTCCTTCGGCGGAGACCGGGACCGGGGTGGCGACCGAGGCCGCTCCTTCGGCGGAGACCGCGACCGTCGCCCGGACAACCGGGAAGGCGGCGGTTATCGTCGCCCTGAAACTGACACTCGCGCCGCCACGCCCGCTCCCGCCGCCGGAGGGGACCTGGGTCAGCGCATCGGCGCCCTGGAAGATCGCGTGACGGAACTCCAGGAAGACATTCAGGGCCTTGCCGAGATGATGACCGGCTTCATCGAGGAACTCCGCGAAACCATCGAAGTGGTGGAACTCGACGAAGACGATGAGACCGACGGCGAAGACGACGAACTCGGCGAAGGCGTGGAGGAATTCCCTGAAGACCTCGACGACGATTCCGACGAAATGGTCGTCATCGTCAGCGAAGAGGACGATGAGGACGAGGACCTGATCGCCGGCATGGAGGATGAGGAGGACGACGCCGATACGACGGATGGCGCCGCCGACACTTCGGTTCATGCCGACGCCTCGGTTTCCTCTGATGAAGCGGCGGCGGCCGAAGGGTAATCGCCCTCGCTCCCATCGAGTCTGACTCGTTCGCCGGAACCGCGTGACAGTTGCGTGGTTCCGGCGTTCTAATTGGAGAGGGGCGTGGTCTGCCCTCGCGCTGTCAGCAACGGGCCGCGTTGCGGCGTTTACCAGTGAAGGGACCCCCTCGCGTGACCGATGAAGAGATCGTCAAACGAGTGCAGGCCGGAGACCGCCGCCTCTTCGCCGAACTGCACCATCGGCATTACCAGAAGGTGTGGCGGTTCGCCCGACGGTCCATGCTGGACCCCGAAAGCGCCAACGACATCGCCTCCGAGGCCTTCCTTCGCGCCTACAACTCGATAGACCGGTTCCGCGTCCGCCGTGACGGCGGGTTCCTCTCCTTCCTCTTTCGCATCGCCTCCAACCTCATGGCGGACCAATCCCGACGCCTCGCGCATCGGGCCGCCGTCTCCCTCGATGACGAAGAGGACTGGGCGAACCGGCTGCCCGACGAAGGTCCCGCCCCCCTGGACCAGTACCTTCAGGAAGAGCGCGTGGCGCGCGTGCGGGAGGCCCTCACCCTCCTGTCGCTTCCCGACCGTCAAATCCTCCTCCTCGCGTACGAGCAGGGCCTCACCACCAAAGAAGTGGTGCAGGCGCTGGGAAAACCGTCTGAGACGGCGACGACCTCTCACCTCCACCGCGCCCTGAAAAAACTGAAGAAAATCCTGGCTGGCGACGAATACTTTCAAACCCCTGTTGGAGAGACACCCCATGTGGAGAAAACGACCCCCCCGCACGGTGGGCGATGACCTCTGGAACTACGTGAGCGGCCTGCGACGCGGCGAAGATGAGCCGCAGGACGAATTGCTCGCCCTCCGGCCGGTGGCTCAACTTGTCTCGGAAGCGTTGAAAGGCCGGGGTGGCGAAGGCCCGCAGCATCTCTCTGAAGCGCGCCTGCTCGCCGAAATCGCGCGCTCCGAGGAACGGCGCTGGATGCCCGCGCGCCGCAACTGGGCGCTGCCCGCTTTCGCCGTCGCCGGGTGGACGCTCGCTCTGTTCGCCGCGACCCTCGCCGCCTGGCAGAACGGGGTGGAACAGGGAACTCAGGCGCAACTGGCCTTCCTGCGGGAAGTGCGGAACCGTCCCGCTCCTGTGGTCGCTGTCGCGCCTCCCGCGCCGGTGATCCACCAGACCTTGCCAAAGCATCATCCGAAGGCGGTCGTCCGCAAACCGGCGAAACCGACGCCTCCGACTCCCGTGCTGCCGCCGTCCGTGCGTTCGGACGAACTGCCGGCGCTCTCTGACGATTTCACCGGCGTGATCGCCGCCGCGCCCTCCAACTCCAAAGTGCAGGATGAACTTTTGGAAGAAGCGAAGCAGATGCTCGTCAAAGGCGAGTGGGAGAAGGCCGCCGACGGCTTTGAGCAGGTCGCCAAATCGAACCCCGACGACGAGACCGCGCTGGACGCTCTCCATATGTCCGGCCGCATCGCCGAACGCGCTCTGAACGACCCCCAGCGCGCGGGCGACCTGTATCGCCGGGAAGCACAACTCGCCCGGCAGATCATAGACCGGCGCGGCGGGAAAAACGACGCCCCGTCTCAACCGGCGCGTCAGCGACTCGCGCGGGCGCTCACGAGCGGCGGACTGCTGGAACGGAACCCGCGTATGCTCCGGCAGGCCGATGAAGCCTCCGCCAACAGCCCGGCGCCCTCTCCCGCTGAGATTCCCGGCAACTGAGGTCGCCTCTCCCGCCGGGTGAGACGGTCCTGCGTAGGCGCTCGTGTGAG
>JBBRGS010000071.1:0-16660 GCA_038240635.1 Armatimonadota bacterium | reverse complement strand
GGTGGGCTTCCTGAGCGCCAGCGGCCTCTTCATCGCCACCAATCCAGGGCAGGGGACGATCCGCGCCACGGTGAAGACGGCGGGCGGCCTCGGTAACGTGGTCGGCAAGGCGACGGTGTACATCCCGCCGCCCCCGGATGGAACGCCGACGGTCTCGCAGGTGACGGTGGACCCGCCAACGTCCGGGCCGGGAAGCGTCATCACCTTCACCGCCACGGTGGTCAGCCCCAACGGTCCAACAGTGATTGGGCGCGTTCTGGCCGTGGAACCGGCGACTGGCTTCTCCACCACACTGCTGGACGACGGTGTTCACAATGGCGACCTCGTGGCGGGGGATGGGGTGTTCACCGGCAAGCTGGTCATTCCGGCCAGCGTCACGAAGAATCAGCTCCGCTTCGGCGTTCATGCGGAAGACTACAACGCCCCGCCCGCCAGTTCGCCCTGGGTCTGGGTGACGGTTCCTCTCAGTGGGCCGGGGATCAGCTAGAAGAGGCTGTCAAACAGAAGAGGCTGGCAGCGGGAAGTGTTGGCGGTGTGTGTCGCGGTGTCGGGGGAGCCGTTCATCGCTCCTCCGCCCCGACGCCTCGATGAGCGGACCATGGTCGCCGGGAGGGAGGTCGGGCAGGTGGAGGTTCTGAAAGTCTCAGGCGCCTCAGTCCCCAAATCGGTCGCGGGAGCCATCGCGCAGGTGTTGCGACGGGAGCCGCGCGTCACGATGCAGGCGGTCGGCCCGGACGCCGTGAATCAGGCCGTGAAATCCATCGCCATCGCGCGGAGCTACCTCGAAGGGGATGGCCTCGACCTGGTGGCGCTGCCCAGCTTTGAGAAAATCGAGATCGAGGGGTTGCAGCGCACCGCGATCCGCTTCCTTCTGGAACGTCGGGACCGAACCCCCTCGGAATAAACCGGCGCCTGTCAATACCGCATGACGAACCGCCCGCGACTCGTGAAGGAGTCGCGGGCGGTTGTTTTTTATTGAAGCGTAGCGGGCCGGGCGCCGCCTAAAAGACGTGCCCGATGCTGAAGTGCGTCCGGGAGCCTTCGCTGCCGAAGCCCCAGTCGAGCCGGAGCGGCCCGATGGGAGTCGTCACGCGCACGCCCACGCCGGTCCCAATGCGCGGCTTCACGCTGTTGTGCTGGCCGAACTTCTGGGACGGGTCAGCGGTGGTATCGAGGAAGTAATTAGTGCCCCAGGCGTCTCCCACGTCCACGAAGACGACGCCCTGGAAGGCGTTGGAAATCGGTTTGCGAATCTCCATGTTGACGAGGAACATGTTCTTGCCCCAGAAGCGCGATTCGAGGTAGCCGCGCAGGGTTTCCGCGCCGCCCACGAAGAACTGCTCCGAGAAGGGGATTTTCCCATTCATCACGCCCAGCATGACGCGCGTGGCGAAGACCGTCTTCTTCTGGGTCGGCTTGATCCGAACGCCTTTGCTGAAGTATTGCCGGAGATCGAGGCTGCCCCGCGTGAAGGTCCCTTTCACATCCGGCTTCACGTTGGAATTGCCCAGGTCCAGGCTGGCGGTGTAGTTGACGCCGCGCGCGGGGTCGGACACGATGTCGCGGGTGTCACGGATGCCGCGCGTGCTGAGGGTGGAGATGCGGCCTTCCTGCTGGATAAACTGGGGCAGGTTCGGGTTATTGGCTTCCTTGGCGGAGAGATTGAGGTGCACCGTTTCCGTGCGGAAGCCGAGGACCGCGCGGTTCTTTTCATTGATGGGGCGGGTGAGCGTGAACTGTCCGCCTTTGCGAATTTCGTTGAACAGGTTGCTGTCCGAGCCGTTGGCGACGACCGGGCCGGTGATGGCGGAGTTGGCAAACCGATAGACCACCTTGTTGTACACCGACGCCGACACCGAGGTGTGATGGCGGTCAATGTATGGCTCGAAGAAGCCGAGTTCATAGCTGGTGTGACTAGCCTTGCCGCCCAGTTCAAACAGGAGGTTGATGCCTTCGCCCCGCCCCCGGAAGTTGGTCTCGCCCAGCTCAATGCGCCCCACCACCCCCTGCGGCGAGCTGTATCCGACGCCCAGGGAGACCTGCCCTGTCTTCTTCTCCTTCACGGGGAGCCGAATGATGACCTTTCCTGGTTCGGACCCCGGCACGGCTTCGACAGGCCCAACATCTTCAAACAGGTCGAGGTTATAAATCCGCTCCAGGTCGCGCTGGAGTTTGACACTGTTGTAGGCATCCCCCGGTTTGGTGTGAAGTTCGCGCCGGATAACGCGGGTTTTCGTCTTCTTATTGCCGCTAATTTCAATCGCTTCAACGACCACTTCAATGACGGGGAAGGTGAGGACCCCATCGCGGGTGATGAGCTGTTCCGGGTCGGTCACGCCCACATCGCCGACATACCCTCTCGTGCGATAGAGGGATTTGATGGCGTCCTCGTCCCGAGCGACAACGGTGGAATTCATCACTTCGCCGATTTTGGTGGTGACAACCTTGAGGATATCGGCTTCCGTAAGAATTTTATTGCCGGTGACGACGATTTTCTGAACGATGGGGTGTTCCTCCACCGTAAACGTCACTCGTTCGCCGTCGGCGGCGGGTTCATGGGCGGCGGAGACGCTCTCTTCATAGAAGAAGCCCATGCGGCGGATGCGGGCGAGGTCGGCGTTCATCGTCGTGACGCTGAAGTCCTCGCCGACTTTGGTGGCCAGCACCGGGAGGATGGAGTCGGTTGAGACTCCTTTGTTGCCATGGATGACGACTTCCGCCACTTTGGGTATTTGCGTTCCGGCGATGGAACAGATGACGAGCAACGCCAGGAGCGCGGGCGCCCCCCATTTGAGCCTCATGCAAACCTCCGTGCGACGGCGGGGAGCGCCGTGGGTGAGTTGTAAGGGAGATGAACCAACGAATTATCCATTCACGAAACTACTCAGGCATCTGAAACACTATATACAGCGTTGCCTTACAGTCTGAACACTAAATGTGGTGCATGAAACGCGTAAGTGACCTTGGCGGCAGGTAGATTGACCCTCACTTCCGTTCGATCTTACCTGCTACATCCAGGGGTTCAGCGGAAAAAAAGCCTATAGGTAGCGCCTGAGTAGTTACCCATTCACATACGGTTCCAGTTTCCGGCGCAGCATGAGACGCGCGCGATGCAGGCGGGTTTTCACCGCCTCCAGCGTCAGCCCGGTCGCTTCCGCGATTTCGCTGTACGCCAGACCTTGCACGTCGCGCAGCAGAATGACGCCTTTATAATCAGGGGGCAACGTCTCGATGGCGCGCTCGACGGCGCGGCGCAGCTCCTTGCGATCCAGTTCGCGGGACGGTTCCGCCGAGTAGTCCGCGACCTCGCGGAGGCGGGATTCCGTGTCGTCGTCGGAGATCGGTTCGTCCAGCGACGGCCCCAGGTGAGGCTTCTGCCGGTCCCTCTGGCGGAACTTGTTCTTGCAGGCGTTGAGGGCGATCTGACAGAGCCAGGTGTACACCCTGGCGTCGCCCCGAAACCGACCGAAGGCGCCGAACGCGCGCACGAAGACATCCTGCGTCAGGTCGGCGGCGTCCTCCGCATCGCCGATCTGACGGTAGATCAGGTTATAGATTTTTCGCTCGTATTTCACCACCAGCTCCTCGAAGGAGAGCCGAAGGTCCTCATCCGGGCGTTCCTCATGGCGGTCCTCCCTGGGGTCAGGGGGGGCCGGGGCAGGTTCCCTGGGGGAGTCCGGAGGGGGATCAGGCGCCGCCATAGCGGTCAGATCGCTGGAAGTCTCCTCTTTCATGGGAATTCTCGCGCGAGGAGTCATGCGAATGAGACTGCGCAGCGGGAGCGATGTTTCGACATAATAAGGTGAAGGCTGAAGCGCCCCGGCGCCGGGACGCAGGATCGGTCGCTGAACGGGGAGGGGGGGGCTGCTGATGAGCCGTATCCTCCCGAACCGATGAGGAGAGACAACGCGCCTCGCGTCTTCGAGGGAGGTTCTTCGAGGAAGGGGTAGTTATAATGGTAGGCGATGCCCCGGCGTACCGTCCACTGCCGGGAGGAATGGAGGTCGCCACCAGCCTTCAGGGCGTTGATTACTTCCTCGCCGACCGCTTCATCCCCTTCTTCCGATTCCTTTTCCTTTCTCCCTGAGACGGCCATGCGGATTGTTCATTTTGCCGACGCGCATTTAGGGTATCGCGCTTATCATCGTGTCACCGACAAGGGCATCAATCAACGGGAACAGGATGTTCAAAACGCCTTTGGCGCCGTCATGAAAGCCGCTGTCGATCTCCAGCCGGACCTCGTGCTGATGGCGGGGGACCTGTTTCACTCCGTGCGGCCCAGCAATTTGGTTCTGCAACGCGCCTTCAAATCGCTGATGGGCTTTCGTCGAGGTTGCGCCGCGCCGATGGTGATGATCGCCGGCAACCACGAATCGCCCCGATCTACCGAGACGGGCTGCATCCTCAAACTGTTCGAGAATATCCCGGACATCCATGTCCGCGACGGAGGCTTTGAAGCCCTCAAACTGACGCGCCCGAACGTGACCGTCTTCTGCCTGCCACACCGGGGCCTCGCCGAGATGAACTCGATCCACATCGCCCCAACCGCCGACAGCGAGACCAATCTGCTCATGTTGCACGGCACCCTCGATGGCATCGGCAAGGATATGTATGACACCCTCACGATCAGCCGCAGCCAGGTCCTGAGCAACGCCTGGGACTACATTGCCCTGGGCCATTATCATATCCACACCGAGCTCGCGCCGAACGCCTTTTACAGCGGCTCCACGGAATACACCAGCCATAACCCCTGGGAAGAACTCGGCGCGGGACGACGCAAGGGGTTCATCGAGTACGACACCGCAACGCGGCAAAAAACCTTCCACGCGATCAAGACCCGCGATCTTCGCAGCCTGGACCCTATCCACGGCGAGGGGCTGTCCGCCGACGAGATCATGGAGCGGGTCAACCAGGCGGTGGAAGGGGTGAAAGGCGGCCTGAACGAAAAGGTGGTGCGCCTGAGAGTGTTCGACGCGCCGCGCTCCGTGCAGGCGGACCTCGACCACGCGCGCCTGCGGGAATTGCGCGCGTCGGCCCTCCACTTCGATCTGGCCATCACGCCGCCCCGTCCCAAAGGGTTTCAGACGGCCGTCGAAGGGAGCGTTCGGCGGACGCTGGAGCAGGAATGGAGCGACTTCGTCGCGGAAAGAGAATTGCCCGGAGGCGTGGAGCGCGACCGGCTGACCGCGCTGGGGCTGGAGTACCTCGCCCTCGCCAGCGCCGAGAGAGTCCCCACCGACGCCGCAACCGATACGGCTTAACGTATCCGGTTCGTCACATTCCGCAGAGTCTCGCCCGGCCTTCGCTCCCGTTTGGTATAACGAGGAAAGTGGAGGTCAACCTGTCGAGTCACAGCGCGCAACGAGGGCGCGGGCAGACTTCCGCGCTTCATGCGTCCCAGGCGAGTTGAAGGGCAAACGGTTGCAGGTCTCTCTTACGCGAACAGCTCGGTTTTCCGCCGGGCATCGATACTATCGCTCCCGCTGGTCCGAGGCCGAGAACCTCCGCCGGTTCGGCTGCAACGCCTGGCCTCATGGTCATGGTCACGACTACGTGGTGGAGGCGAGCGTGACGGGGAAACTCGACTCGGCGGTCGGCATGGTCATGAACATCACAGAAGTGAAGGCCGCGCTGGTGGAAACGCTCGCTCCCCTGGACGGCGCCTTCCTCGACGCGGGCCATCCCGACTTCACCGACGCCATTCCCACCACCGAGGTCCTGGCGCAACGGATTTTTCGAGGCGTGAGCGAGCGGCTGAAGCCTCACAACGTGACGCGGCTGCGGGTCGCCGAATCGCGGAGCCTCTGGAGCGACACCGAGGGAGAGGGGGACCGGGTGACACTCACGCGCCTTTACGAGTTCAGCGCCGCGCACCGGCTGCACAGTCAGGCCCTTAGCGCTGAGGAGAACGTCCGCGTGTTCGGCAAGTGCAACAACCCGCGCGGGCACGGCCACAACTACGGTGTAGCCATCAGCGTGGCGGGCGATGTGGACCCCGACACCGGCATGGTCGCCGACCTGGCCCGGCTGGACCGCGTGGTGGCCGAGCGCGTGGTGGACCGCATGGACCATCGCCATCTAAACCACGAGCTGCCCGAATTCGCCACCCTGAACCCTACCTCCGAGAATCTGGCCGTCGTCATCTGGAACCTGCTGAAACCGGAGCTCGGCGCCGCCCTGGTGAAGGTCACGATCCACGAAACCGAGCGGAATACCTTCGAGTTCACGGGCGCGTAATCGCTCCATTCCCCTTGACTGCGGGACCGCACTCCGCCCCTGCGAAGGCGGCGAGAAGGCGCTATTGGAAAGGAATTGACTTCTTGGACGCTTATTATCGAGAAATCCTGAAATGCGTGGGCGAGGACCCGGAGCGTGAAGGCCTGCTTCGGACGCCCAAACGCGCGGCGGAAGCGATGCGCTTTATGACGAGCGGCTACGAAGAGTCGATTGAAACTATCCTGAACGGCGCGGTCTTCACCGAAGATCAGGACGACATGGTGATCCTGAAGGACATCGAGTTCTACTCGTTGTGCGAGCATCACCTGCTGCCGTTTTTCGGCCAGTGTCACATCGCTTATCTTCCCGACGGCAAGATCATCGGGTTGTCCAAGATCGCGCGGCTCGTTAATATGTTTGCGCGGCGGCTTCAGGTTCAGGAGCGGCTCACCGCAGAGATTGGGCGGGCGCTGGAGGAGGCCATCCAGCCGCGCGGGGTGGCGGTGGTGTGCGAGGCGAAGCACATGTGCATGCTGATTCGCGGCGTGCAGAAGCAGGGCAGCAGCATGGTGACGAGCCACGTCTCCGGCCAATTCCGCTCCGATCCCCGCACCCGCGCCGAGTTCATGGACCTGTTGAAGGTGACGCGAGCGCCTCGGTTCTAACGCCGCTGCTCCCGTCTGCCCGATAGCGGCGAGCGGTGTCCAGCATTTCACCCTCAGCCTTCACTCACTTCAACCTTAACTCCCCTTATGATTCTCTTTCCCGCCATAGACCTGATTGGAGGCCGGTGCGTCCGCCTCCAGCAGGGCCGCTTCGAGGACGCCACCACCTACGGCGATGATCCCGTGGCGATGGCGCGTCGCTGGGCCGACGCGGGCGCGGAATGGCTCCATGTAGTGGACCTCGATGGCGCAAAGACGGGCGCCCCCGCGCAACACGACACCGTGGCCGCCATCGCCCAGGCTGTGGCCATTCCCGTGGAATTGGGCGGCGGCATTCGCACGCTGGAGCATATCCAGGCCGCGCTGGATGCGGGCGTGACCCGCGTGACCCTTGGCTCCGTGGCGGTGGCGCAGCCTGACCTGGCCCGCGAGGCGTTCGCCCGGTTTGGGGAGCGCGTCATCCTCGGCCTGGACGCGCGAGACGGCCAGGTGGCGACGCACGGCTGGCAGAATGTGAGCCGGATGGACGCTTTCGCCTTCGCCAGGACGATGGCAGCGGCGGGAGCGCGTCGAATCGCCTTCACCGACATCGGGCGCGACGGGATGCTGACCGGCGTCAACCTGGAAGCGACGCAACGCCTCGCGGAGGCAGTGGCAATTCCCGTCATCGCGTCGGGAGGGGTCGCCACGCTGGATGACCTGCGCCACCTGAGGCGGCTGGGGGGCCGAGGCGTGGAAGGAGTCATCATCGGCAAGGCGCTCTACGCCGGGGCGTTCACGCTGGAAGACGCTCTCGCCGTGGCCCGTGCGTAGAAAAGCCCAATAGCTTAGGTGTACTCGACTCCCTTTTCCTCCTTTTTATGGTGTGGTCGGGATTCACTTCATAGTTGAATATTATGAAATTGATGTATCTTGATGAATCAGGCGACCACTCACTCACATAAATTGACCCTCAGTATCCTGTTTTTGTTCTGGGCGGTGGGTTTGTTGATCAGGGTTATGCGGCACAAATCATGGATAAATTAGTTAGCCAATTTAAGATAAACTTGTTTGGAACAGATGAAATTATACTACACACCGCAGACATCGTTCGTAACAAGAACGGATTTGAAAGCCTGAAAGATGCATTATGTCGTCAACGCTTCTACAGGGAGTTAAATCAATTAATGCAAACACTCGACTATCAGGTTGTTGCCTGTGTCATCAGAAAAGACCTTCATCTTCAACAGTACGGTATCGCGGCTCTCGACCCTTATTCTCTTAGTTTGGGTATACTGCTTGAACGTTTTTATTTTGAAACCAGTGAGGCAAATCAAGGGCTTGTTATTGCTGAGAAGAGAGGAGATCACCTGGATAAACAATTATCTTTCACCTGGAATGCGCTTCAGGAAAGAGGAACTCCAACCGTTAAAGGCGCTGATTTTAAAAAAAGGATTCCGGAAGTGATAACCCGTTCAAAGTATGAAAACATTAGCGGACTTCAACTAGCCGATCTGGTGGTTTCTCCTGTTGGCCGCCACATCTTAGGCAAGCCCGATCAGGAAGATTATAAAATTCTGGAGACCAAATATTGCCGTAGCCAGACCGGAGACCCTATTGGATTTGGATTAGTCACACTGCCAAAAAATTAAGGGATGGGACCCGCTAAGCAGTTCCCATCCCGCCTGCACACGAGGCCCGCTACGCAGTCCTCGCGCCTTTCTGGTTATAGTATACCGTATTATATGACGATCTTCATCCTGGGTTGTTGCGCCTCGGTTATAGGGATCGGCGGCGGTAACGGCATGAGAAGGCCCTCTACGCCGGGGCGTTCACGCTGGAAGCCGCTCTCGCCGTAACCCGATAGTGAGGAAATCTTGTGGTCCTGAGTCTTGCATGGGGTTGGGCGCCGCTGGCGCTTGCAGTGGCGATGGCAACGCAGGCGTCTCCTCGGCCCTCATCGCCTCTCTTGAATCGGCTGTGGCGTCCCGACGCCCAACGCCTCCCCTTTCTGTACGCCTTCACTGACTGCGCCAACAGCTACTGCCTGGTGGACGGAGACGCGGCTCTCCTGATTGAACTCGGCGATGGGGGCATCCTCAATCACCTCCCGGAGATTGGCGTGCATCACGTAGAGGCCCTCCTCCTCACCAGCCACCATCGGGAGAACCTTCAGGGCCATCCCCGACTCGCAGGACGGCAACTCCAGGTCGCCGGGCCGGAAGCCGAGCGCCCGTTTCTGGAGCATCCGACCGACTATCGCCGCATGACGCCCCGGCTGGAGGACCTGTTCACCGTTTACGGCGCCAGTTTCGTCCGTCCGCCGGTGGAGCCGCTGCGCCTGAATCGCGGCCTGCGCGACGGCGAGACGTTCCGGTGGCATGATTTTGAGTTCCGTTGCGTCTCCACACCTGGCCCCGCTCCCGGCTAGATGAGTTATCTGCTCAACACCCCCGATGGCTGGCTGGCCTTCACAGGTGATGTGATGCGGTCGTCCGCGCGGATGAACAATTGGTTCGACACTGAGTGGGATTACGGCTACGGCGCGGGTCTCTTCGCGCTGGCGGCGTCGGTGTCGCGGGTGGCGGGATACACGCCCCGGTGGCTCCTTCCCGCGCACGGCCCGGCAATCTCTCATCCCGCCCGCCAGATGGAGACCTACCGCCGCCGACTGCGCCGACTCGCGGAACTGCTGCCGCGCGGGTATCCGGTCGGAACGATGGACGCGGCGGGGCAGGACAACGTGTCGCGGCCCACGGAGACGCTTCAGCTGTGGCGCATCTCGCCGCACCTGTACAAGTTGCGCGGCCCCGGACAGTTCGGCAACTTCACCCTCCTTCTCGCCGATTCGGGCCATGCGCTGGTGGTGGACTGCGGCCTCCTCGACCCGGCGCTCCTCCATGACACGCTGGAAGCCCTGCGGCGACATCATGGGCTACGCGCCCTCGACGCGCTCATCGTCTCGCACATGCACGGTGACCATTTCCTGCAAGCCGACACCCTCAAGCGCGAAGGGCTGGCCGAGGTGTGGGGACTCGACCGCATGGCCGACGTGTGCCGCCGCCCCCTCGATTTCGATTACGCCGCGATGCTGCCCGCCTACAACCCCGGCTTCCTCTCGCTCCCCTTCGACCGCACGCTGCGGCACGGAGAGATCATAGAGTGGGAAGGGTATCACCTCACGGTGGAGTGGCTCCCCGGTCAGACGGAGTTCGGCCTCGGCCTGTTCGGAGAGATTGACGGGCGGAAGGTCGCCTTCACCGGGGATACGCTCTTCGGCGACCCGTCCGACCCTCGGCAAACCGGTCACGAGGCGGTCGTCGCGCGCAACAGCGCCATCCTCGAAGAGGGATACATGGTGGCGGCGAAGACGCTTTCGCGCTGGAATCCCGATTTGATCGTCGGCGGCCACTCGTTCGTGATGGATCATCCGGCGGGCATGATCCGGCGCTTCGGACGCTGGACGGAAGCCATGCGCCGCGCTTTTCAGGACCTCAGCCCGGAGGATTACCGATACCGGTTTGATCCGTACTGGGTGCGGGCGGACCCGTATCGCCTCAGTCTCCGCCCCGGAGGGAGCGCCACAGTCACAGTTCACGTCCGCAACTTTGACAAGGTGACGCAGCGCCACGAGATCACGGTTCATTCGCCCGTCGGGTGGGATGTCGAACCTCACACGCTCAAGGGTGAGGTCGCCCCGGAGAGCCGGGGAGCGTATCCAATACGCATCACGCTTCCGCCGGACGCATCGCCAGGCCCTAGTCTCATCGCCCTGGACGTGACCCGCAATGGCCAGCGCTACGGCGAGTGGTTCGACTTTATCGTGGAAGCGCTGGCTCAGTAGAGCGCCATATTCTACCTGGAGATGAGATCAGTGGAGCACTGGCTGATGTCCCGGATCAATGGAGGTGCGGCTCGGCAACTTGACACTGCCCTCGACGACTGCATGGCTCAGATGCGGGAATCCCATCAGCGCATGGATCAACGTCAGGTCGAGATTGATCAGTTAAAAGCCGAGACGAGGTCTATGCTGGATCAGATCCGCGCCTTCAGGGTTGCCTGAATATGTGGCGGTGAACCGATAAATAAGTTCAGGCTTCTCCTCGACTACCAGTGATGTGATTTCACACAATCGCTCATCCCTCGAAAAGCGAAGGGCTGCGACTCCCTTGGGAGTCGCAGCCCTTCGCCGAACCTGCAATCGTTTCACCCTCGGCCCTTACCGCACCAGCAGCGCCTGCGGGGCGGCGACGCTCTGAACTTCCGGGTTGTAGTAGGTGTAAGCCCGGCTCTGCGGCGTCTGGGCCTTCAGCGGATACTTCGCTTTCAAGCGCCAGCTCCACGTCACCGGGGCGGCTCCCACGCGGTCCAGGTAGCAGATCACCTGGCGACCCGTCAGGCTGTACTTCTGGAGCGTCTTCTTCTCCACCAGCTGGTTGAAGTCTTCGGCGTTCACCTCGAAGCCGGGCGGGATACCCAGGTCCACCACCACCATCTGCGCCGCGCCGGGACCTTTCCACGCCACTTTCGCGGTGGCGGTGATCTCGCCGTTCACGTCCAGCTCCGTCCGGTCATACGACACCGAGAGGGAGAGCGGCGAGGCGGGGCCACCGGGTTCCACGGGGACCTGATCCCAGCCGAGGTAGCCCCAGCCGGAGAGCTGGAACATACTCTGACCCTCCCCGGTCACGTCCAGCCGCACTAGGTTGTCGCCGGGGCGGGCGAGGTCGGCGGCGTCCACGGTTTTCATCACGTCGGCGTTGTCGGCGGTGATGTCCCATTCGGCCTTCTTCACGCCGTTCACGGTGAGGGTGAGGTGGCGATCCCCGGCGTGCGCGGCGGCCTCCATACTGGCGATGAGGGCCTTCAGCGCCATCACGGTCGCCTGCGTATTGCCCCACGTCCCCTGCGGGTCCTTCTGTTTGACCAACCACCCCAGGGCCTTGGATGCCACGTCGCCGTACTTCCCGCTGCGAACGAGCGCGTAGGTGATGTAGGCCGTCGTCTCCACGGCCGCCGTGTCTCCCCGCGAGAAGGAGAGCGTCTGCGACCCGCTCTTCCAGTAGACGAGGCCGTCATCGGTGGTCTGGCGCTCGTCCACCAGTTTCTGAAGGAGGGGGTCCGCATCGGAGGAACCGGCGGCGGCCAGTGCGTTCGCCGCGAGGCCGAGGAAGTAGACGTTGGAGGTCGTCGGCCAGAGGCGCTTCACCGCCTCCACGCCGAGCGGCAGCGCGGGACCGGTGTAGCCCGATTCCGCCAGCGCCCAGACCGCATACGCCGTGACCGGCAGGTCGGTCTTGTCCAGGTTGTTCCAGACGCCATCGCTGAGATAGGAGGGATCGGGCTTCCAGGTCCCCTCCGGTTGTTGTTTGGCGGCCAGCCACTGCGCCGTACGGCTGATGAGCGCGGGGTCCACGGCGTACACCTTCGCCATGTCGGCGAACTCCAGCAGGCCGTAGGCGGTGAGGACCTGATTGGCGGGCGCCTGACCGAACCACTCGAAGCCGCCGCCGGGGACCTCGAAGGTGACGAGGCGCTGGTAGCCGAGGTTGATATACCCTTCCGCCTTCAATTGCGTCTCCGGCGCGGCCTTGCCCGTCTTCTTCAGGTACGCCAGCGCGAGGACGTTCGGGTAGGTGGTGGAAGTCGTCTGCTCGAAGCAGCCGTACGGCATCTGGAAGATGGCGTCCATCCCCTCCACCAGCTGGCTGAAGAGGCCGGGATACACCTTGACCAGCAGGCCGTAGCTACCGGGAATGCCGTTGTCCGGCAGATGCAGCGTCTGTTCTGTGGAAGTAGAGAGGCGACCGGAGACCGAGTTCTCCACCCGCTTGCCGTTCGGGACGACCCGCACTTCCCGGCGCACCGCGTCGGCGAGGGTGGCGCCCACCGCCTTCACTTCAAACGCCTGTGAGCCGAGTGTTTTTGCGCGGACGCGGAACCGCGCGCCCTTCACTTCGTTGGCGGCGAGGGTGACGGTTTGCGTATCCGAATCGAGCAGATCGAAACCGTCGCCGGGGTTCGCCGTGAGGGTGACGGTTTGCGGCGTGGGCAGATAATTGTAGACCGCCACGGGGACGTTCACTTCATCGCCCTGGGTGAGCTGGACAGGGAAGTCGAGGTCCACGAAGAAGTCCTGGAAGACGCGCAGGGGAGCGTCCGCCGAGCCTAGGGCGCCGTTCATGGAGTTGGCGAGGGTGGAGACACGCCATGTAGTGATGCTGTCGGCGATGTCCACGTCCAGGGCGGCGTTCCCGGAGCCGTCGGTGATAACCGCCGGGTTGGAGTAGAGCGTTTCGGGGAAGAACTGCCGCACCCGAACGTCTCCGGCGCCCGTCGTTTGATTTTCAGACGCGCCGCCGCCTTCGCCCGGTTGCGGCGCCGGAGGCATGGGGCCGCCGTCATTGTTGCGGGGAGGGCCACCCACATCGCACACGTCACAGCCTCCTCCGCCCTTGATGGGGTCCGCCGAGAGGGCGACGAGCGGCTGCGCCAGTCCCGCCGCGATCTTCAGGACGCGGATGGCGTCGGCGACGGTGATGAGCGCATCGGCGTTGGCGTCGTAGGTGTCAGTGAGCGTGGGATCAGGAGTATCGAGGCGGACAGCGGCGCGAAGGATGAGAACGGCGTCCTTCACGTTGACGGCGGCGTTCTGATCGGCGTCGCCGCGCATCGTCAGGTAGCGACCGCCGAGCGTCATTTTGCCGCCGGGGGACCAGCTCGCGTACTGGTCATCCTGCGTGCCGGTCTTCCGGTCCGCGCCGCCGGAACTCATCCCAAAGCCGAGGCCAAAGTGAGCGCCATACGGCGTGAAGGTGTACGTCCCCCCCCAGGGGTCCTTCGGGATCGCGGGGAGAAGTCGCTTCGTGACGAGGGCCGAGACGCCTTCCTTCGCGGTGGGATAGCGGCGGTACAGCGCGTTGAAGGCGTTCAGCGCGGCGACCATCTTGCCGCCATCGGTCAGGATGCGGACGCTCCAGCCGTCCTGCATGAGTTGGACCTTCTGCGTGAAGGTGTCCACATTCAGGGTGTACGGGTAGAGCGGCGGGACCTGCGCGAAGAGGGCCTGCGCCGCGAGCTGGCGGTCGCCTTCACGGGCGGGGGGCAGGGGAGTCGGCTGCGGCGTGACGACCGAGTCGGTGTCGATGCCGTGGATCTCGTAGCGCGGCTGGAGGATTTCCTTCTCCAGCAGGAAGAAGACCTTCTCCATGCCCGGCTGCATCGCCTGAAGCGCGAAGACGCTCTCGTCCACGATGTTGACGCCGAGCGCCGCCGCGACGCCCGCGCCGGCCGCGTTCGTCACTTTGAAGTTGAGTTTGGCCTTGCCGCCAGGAAGATAAGTCGCCGCATCGCCGGTCATAGCGATCTTCAGGTCGTTAGCCGGGTTCACGAGGAGGATGCGGGTGTCGCGCACCATCTGCCCCGCCGAGGTGAGGCGATAAGCGTTCACCTCCAGCGTGCCCACCGTGTTGGGGTCGAGTGGAACGTCGAGGGAGGCGCGCCCATCGGCGAGTTCGGCGGTGTCAGTGAAGACGGTTTGTCCGCCACGCACGCCATCAAAATAGACGGTTCCGGCCTTTGCGGAGGAGAGGACGGTGAGATGCGCCGTTTGGCCCACGGTACAGAGGGCCTGATCGGCGCGCAGGAGGAGCGAATCGCTGGTGGCGCTGTAAAAGTCGCCCTTCCACGTTCCCCCATTGCCGCTCGCGTCCCGCGCGGAGGCGGTCAGGCTGAGGGTGGTTTCGGTCGGCGTGAACGTCACGGCGCCCAGCCCCGCCGCGTCGGTGGAGCCGTTCATCGTGAGGCCGTTCGCCACTTTCACGGTCACGGTCGCCGCCAGGGGGGAGCCGTCCGGCGCGCTCGTCACGAGGTAGAGGCGGTTCGGGACGCCCACTGCGATCTCGCCGCTTTCGGGGAGGACGGTGAGGCGCACGCCGTCCAGGGCGACGGGGACCGTGGTGACGACCTGCTCGGAGTGTCCGGCGGTGTCGGTGACGGTGGTCTCCATCTTCACAAAGGCGTTCCCCTGCTGAAGTGGAATCCCCGCGAAGAATTCGGGGAGTTTCTGGCTGAACTGGAAGTAGCCGTTCGCGTCGAGGGCGCCTTCCACGGTGGCGAAATCGTTGAACCCGACATCAAATCGGGAGAGGACGACCTTCACCGCGCCGGCCACCGGCTTGCCGAAGAAGTAATCGGCCTTCACGTTAGCGGTGAGCGTGGAGCCGGGCGCGTAGAAGGAGCGGTCGGTGTGCGGCGCCACTTTGAATTTGGGCAGCACGTATCGGTCCACCGTAACGGTCTTCTCCACCGATCCGGCGGGGGTCTCGGCGCGCACGCGGTAGCTCCCCAGGTTCACCTCATCGGCGAGGATAAAATCGGCGGCGGCGACCCCGTAGTCGCTCGTGGTGAGGAGTTTCTTAAAGACTTTGTTCCCCTTGCCGTCGGAGACTTCCAGAGTCAACGGCGCGCCGGAGAGCGGCGAGAGGGAAGGGGGCTGAAGGGCCAGCGCGCGGACGTGGATCGTCTGGCCGGGCTGGTAGAGCGGCTTGTCCGTGGTGATGAGCAGGTTGGCCGAGCGCTTCAGGCTGAGCGGGCGGTTCACCACGTCGGTCTCGCCCAGGGCGTTCACGGTGATCTGCACGCCGTAGCCGCCGGGGTCAAAGTTGGGCACGGTGAACGCGGCGTCGAGCGAGCCGTCGGCGCCGGTTTGGCCATCGTAGAGGCGACCGGACGGGCCGAAACTCCCTTTGGGCTTCCCGTTGGCGTCCAGAGTTGGCGTGAGTTCGATAAGGACTTTGGCCCCGGCGACCGGGGTGTCGGTGGAATGATCCTTCACAATCACGCGCAGGGACGCGGCGCTCTTCACGAGCCAGCTGTTCTGGCCGAGGACCTGCGTCTGGAGGCGAAACTCCTGCGCTCGCGCGGAGGATGAGAAGAGAGCGAGCGAGGCTGTAAACAAAACGGTGAAACAGGACAACAACCCGAAACGGGTCATGAGACGGCTGGACATGGGAGCCACCTCCTTCATGAGATGCTACGCGGAGTCACCCTTATTCTAACACTGATTGAGGAGGCGCAACTCTCCGATTGCCGGTTTGCCGGGCCGCCTGAATACACGGGATTCCGTCGCGTCACGCGGCACGCAGGGGAACCCTCCGCCGGCCTCGAAATGGAGACTGCCGCGTTTCCATTCATGGCCTTCACCGCGCGGCACGTCGGCGACACGCGTCCATGCGCCGCGCATGAAAAGAGGAGACCTCATGCCTGATAACGCTGTTTCGCGCTGGTCCCGGCGCGACGTGCTGGCTTCCGCCGCCCTCATGACCGGCCTGGCGGCGCTCCCCTGGGCCGCGACTCCCGCGCGCGGGGCGGAACCGTCGCCGGAAGCCCCTTCCGACCCCTGGCGCGGCCTCAAAATCGGCGTGGCGTCCTATACCCTGCGAACCATGCCGCTCGACGCCGCCATCCAGGCCATTCGCCGGGTGGACCTACGCTACGTGTCCATCAAGGACGCGCACATGCCGATGAACTCCACGGCGGAGGAGCGACGCGCGGTCGCCCAGCGGTTTAAGGACGCGGGGATCACCCCCATGAGTTGCGGCAACATCACCATGAAGAACGACGAGGCCGACATCCGCCACGCGATGGAGTACGCCCGCGACGCCGGTATCCCCACCATCGTGTGCAGCCCCGACCCCGCCTCCATGCCGCTGCTGGACCGCCTGGTGAAGGAGTATGACCTCCGCCTGGCCATCCACAATCACGGGCCGGAGGACAAGCGCTTCCCCACCCCCGAATCG
>JBBRGS010000070.1:0-16768 GCA_038240635.1 Armatimonadota bacterium | reverse complement strand
CTTGAGATCGGATCGTGGTCGCTTGCCCGAACCCGTGCGCCCGGTGAGGGGCGGTGAACGGGTGGGGTCACGATTTCCTTAGAAAGGAGGTGATCCAGCCGCACCTTCCGATACGGCTACCTTGTTACGACTTCGTCCCCCTTACCGGCCACACCTTCGCTGGGTCCCTCCTTGCGGTTAGGCCCCCAACTTCGGGTGCAGCAGACTCAGGTGACGTGACGGGCGGTGTGTACAAGGCCCGGGAACGGATTCAACGCCGTTTGGCTGACCGGCGTTTACTAGCGATTCCGCGTTCAAGGGGTCGAGTTGCAGACCCCTATTCCAACTGAGAGACGGTTTGTGGGATTGGCTCCGGCTCGCGCCTTTGCAGCCCTCTGTCCGTCCCATTGTAGCATGGGTGTAGCCCCAGGCGTAAGGGCCATGCCGACTTGACGTCATCCCCGCCTTCCTCCGGGTTGCCCCGGCAGTTCCGTATGAGTGCGCGTTTCCGCTGGCAACATACAGTGAGGGTTGCGCTCGTTGCGGGACTTAACCCAACATCTCACGACACGAGCTGACGACAGCCATGCAACACCTGTCACCCGGCCCTTACGGGAAACCGGCTTTCGCCGGCAGTCCGGGGATGTCAAGCCTGGGTAAGGTTCTTCGGTTAGTGACGAATTAAACCCCATGCTCCACCGCTTGTGCGGGCCCCCGTCAATTCCTTTGAGTTTCAACCTTGCGGCCGTACTCCCCAGGCGGTCGACTTCATGCGTGAGCTACGGCACGGAGGGCGTGACACCCCCCACACCTGGTCGACATCGTTTACGGCTGGGACTACCGGGGTATCTAATCCCGTTCGCTCCCCCAGCTTTCGCGCCTCAGCGTCAGTCATCGGCCAGGTTGCTGCCTTCGCCATCGGTGTTCCTCCTGATCTCTACGCATTCCACCGCTACACCAGGAATTCCGCAACCCTCTCCGACACTCCAGTCTCCCAGTCTCCGTTGACGTCCCGAGGTTGAGCCTCGGTCTTTCACAACGGACTTGGAAAACCGCCTACGCGCCCTTTACGCCCAGTAATTCCGGACAACGCTCGCCCCCTACGTATTACCGCGGCTGCTGGCACGTAGTTAGCCGGGGCTTATTCTCAGGGTACCGTCATTATCTTCCCCTGAAAAAGGATTTTACATCCCGAAAGACGTCATCATCCACGCGGCGTCGCTGCGTCAGGCTTTCGCCCATTGCGCAAGATTCCTGATTGCTGCCCCCCGTAGGAGTCTGGGCCGTGTCTCAGTCCCAGTCCGGCTGGTCGTCCTCTCAGACCAACTACCCGTCGTCGCCTTGGTGAGCCGTTACCTCACCAACTAGCTGATAGGACGCAAGCCCCTCCACGAGTGATACAATCTTTCTTCCAAAGGGTTGCCCCTCAGGAACGTATGCGGTATTACCCCACCTTTCGGTGGATTATCCCCCGCTCGTGGGCAGGTTGCTTACGCGTTACTCGACCGTTCGCCACTGAACTCGAAGGTTGCCCCTCGCGCTCCGTTCGACTTGCATTTCTCAGGCACGCCGCAAGCGTTCGTCCTGAGCCAGGATCAAACTCTCCATCAAAGTTGACACCTCCCCCCTCCCCGAAGGAAGAAGTTCGGCAAACTTTGCTGCGAGTGTCCTCGCTGTGTTGGCGCCTCTCGTCGGGGTCTCCCCCAATCCGGCGCCTTAGGCTCGCACGTTGCGATCTCAAAATTGACGAAAGAACTCGCTTTCAAAGACTTCCACTCACCCTAAGGCGATGAAAGCCTGTGTTGCTCGCTCTCTCTTCGGTTGTCAAGGTCCACGTCTTACCCGTTCAACACTCAGGTGCAACACCCGTGACACTGAACGGTTGACTCCTGCTCTGCCAAACTCGCTTCAGGCTTCACTGCCCTTTCGGGCGGCGGCCCCGCGTTTTCGGCGGCAAGATTAAGTATAACCACCCCGTCCTCCCCTGTCAACCCCTTTTTACAGGAACTTTCAGGAACTTCTCAGGACTTTGAAAATCGAAGGGGCTGCGCTCTGCGAGGGATCGCTCCTGAACCGCTTCCAGGATCGCTCCTGAACCGTTTTCTGGATCGCTCCTGAACCGCTTCATGCGAAACCCTTAAGGCTCCCGCTTCACGGCCCCTTAACACTCCCACAATCAGCGCAAACGTATTCTACTTTCCTCACCACCCAAATGCAAATGGATTTTGAATGAGACTATAACCCATTACAGCCAAAGGGGTGGGCGCCGACCCCTTCCCGCCGGCTTAATCATGCCTGTCGTGAATCCAGTCCCGCCGTCTCCCATGTGTTCGGCGCGGCGCGGCTCTCGCGGGGCAAAGGAGGCGGCGCGTGCCGGTGGTGTGCAAACGGCTTCAGGGGGGAGAACCCCCGCGTGGGGCGTCCGGTCAGCCGGTCGCGTTTGGGAGCGACCTGGGCGGGACGATCCCCCTGCCCTTCGACGGCGCGGCGGTGGCGCGGCAGTATCAGGAGGACCCCGACATCTTTATCGCGGTGAACGCCATCGTGAGCGCGGTCTGCGGTCGGGGCTACGAGATAATTGGGGACGATGCGGCGGCGCGGGAGGTGGTTCGGGCGCAGTTTGAGCGGCTGTCGGAGGAGTCGCCATTTCTGGAGACTCTGCGGCAGGCGTTGATTGATTTCAATCTGCTCGGCAACGGCTACCTGGAGGTGGGCCGGGGGAAGGACGACCGCCCCGGCGGCGCGTGGTGGGCGCCTGCCACCGAAGTGCGTCTCCGCAAAGCGGGGGGATTCACGCAGACGGGCGGTGGTCGCGCGGTGGAGTTCAACCCGTACACGCCTTCCGAGGGGCGACGGCGGGCGTTGCGGAAGGCGGGAGAGTGGAAGGCCGGGGCGCACGAACTGCTGCACCTGCGGCTGGCCAACCCCAACAGTCGCCATTACGGCCTGCCCCCGGCGTATACCGTGAGCAAGGAGATTGTGGCGGACGCGGCCTGCAAGGACAGCAACATCGCGCTGTTTCAGAACGGCCTCTGCCCCGACTACGCGGTGCTGGTGCGCGGCGGAACGCTGTCCGACGAGACGGCGACGATGGTGCGGGAGTACCTTCAGGAGGCGCATCAGGGTCCGAGCCGCCATCACGGGTTTCTGGTGCTGGAGGCGGCGGGCGGGCCGAACGGGATCACGCCGGAGATCGAGCTGACGCCGATACAGGGGCGGCTGAGCGATATGCAGTGGGCGAAGTATCGCCAGATGAACATGGAGAGCAAAATCCGCGCGTTTCGGGTGCCGATGAGCAAGGCAGGCATCAACCAGCACGGTCGCCTGGGGGAAGCATCGTCGCGAGGGGAGGACGACACCTTCAAGTATCAGGTGGTGGAGCCGCAGCAGACCCTCGTGGAGCGGGCGCTGACCCGGATGATCGCGGACGACCTGGAGGCGCCGGGAGTGGAGTTTCGCTTTAAGGAGCTCGACGTGAAGGACGAATGGAGCCGGGCGCAAACCGCCAGCCTGCTAACCGGCGGGAAAGCCGTGCTGACCGTGAACGAGGCGCGATCGCTGCTGGGCCTTGCGCCGGTGGAGGGCGGGGACGCGCTATGAGGTCGGACGGTCGGGGAAAAGGGGGCGGAATGGTGCGGTTTGAGTGGACGGTTCCTCTGGTGAAGGGGAACGCGGCCCGGCGGATTGTGATGGGGGAGGCGCTGGTCCCAAACGTGACGGACGCGCAGGGGGATCGGGTGGCGCCGGAGGTGATCGAGGCGGCGGCGCACCGGTTTATGACCGAGTCGCGGGCGGTGGGCGGCGATCATGCGCAGTTTTCAGGGGTCGGCGAGGTGGTGGAGAGTTTCATCGCGCGGCCCGGCGACCCGGACTTCACTCCCGGCGCCTGGGTGCTGGCCGTGAAGTGCGCGCCGGAAGCGTGGGAACGCGTGATGCGGGGCGAGTGGACCGGCTTCTCCATCGGCGGGCGGGCGCGACGGCGGAGCGACGGTCAACCGTGACGATCAACCGTGACGATCAGCCGTGACGATCAACCGTGACGATCAGCCGTGGCGTTCCGCCGTGACGATCAGCCGCGACGAACGGCCGTGGCGATCCGCCGTGATGGTCAACCGCGACGAACGGCCGTGAAGGGGAGGCGATTTTGTTGAGGACGGGAGGCGGGAGCATGGCGCAACTGGTGGATTTGGAGGTGGACGAGGTGTCCCTGGTGGATCGCCCGGCGACGGGCCGACGGTTTCGGCTGTTCAAGCGCGGCGCGCCGCCGGTGGATGATCGGCAGGAGGGCGCGGACACTTTGGGGGGGGAGATCAGCGCGACGGCGCCGGAGGAGACTCCCTCCCTGGAGGCGGTCTGGAAGCGGCTGGACGCTTCGCTGAGTTCGGTGGAGGCGGTAACGAAGGCGCTGGATCATCTGACGCGGCGGATGAACGATGCGACAGGGCGCCTCGACGCCCTTGCGGAGGCGGTATCGGCCTCACACGAAGCGGAGTCGGCGCCGGTCGCCGCGCGGCAATCCCTCGACCCGTCGCCCCGTGGCGCGGTCTCCCTCTGGAAAGGAGTGTTCTGATGAACAACGCGGAAGCCCTCGCCTCGGTGGAACTGACCAAGGCGCTGCAAACGACCGACCTCTCCACGGGTCTGCTGAGCGATGAGCAGGCCCGACACTTTGTGCGGCAGGTGTTCGCGGCGACGCCGGTGTTCCGGGAGGCGCGCGCGATTCCCATGCACGCCCGGAAGATGAACGTGGATCGGCTGGGGGTGGGGCAGCGGCTGCTGCGGAAGCGCCCGGAAGGGACGGCCCTGGCGACGATGACCCGCCCGACGACGAGCCAGGCGCAACTCTCGGCGGTGGACCTGCAACTGCCGTGGGAAGTGACCGAAGTAACCTTTACACTTTTGTCGAAGGGCCAAAGCCGTAAGCCTGTTGTTCCAACAGGTTGATTTGGCTTATCTCGTTCCATCAACCCATCAACTGCGTCAACATATCACTGAAATTGAGTAACTACTCAGGCATGAGCCGTAAAGGAGCAAGGAGAAACGAAGCGTGGGAGAGAACTCCCTGAGAGTTGCTGCGAACGTTGCTGCGCTTTGATCGTTGAGACAGTTCCCTCTTCCTCCTTCTACTCTCTACACCCCTAGTTGCTGCGAACGTTGCTGCGCTTTGATCGTTGAGACTGGTATCTGATCCCCTCTCCCCTATGACGAAAGTCCAGCAGAAGGAGTCAGGAGGCGTCCGATCTCAGGCGGGAGCCGAAGCGTTTTGCCGGATTCGCGGTGAGCTCGCCTCCGCCCGAAAGCAGGGGCATAACGTCCGCTTCACGCTCCAGCAAGCTTTCCTGGCGCAACCGCTCAACCTGGCCCCAACGCCTGAGTAGTTACAAAAAAGGATTGATTGTATACTCACCAAAGTTGAAACTTCGATCTGCCTGAGGGGTCCCACTTGATAGTCATTAGGACAGTTACAAAAGTATACTTTTGAGAGGATGCAGGGTCGATGTTCATCAGGAAGCATAAAAAGCATTGCATTTGCATCGTCGTGGGAATCGTCCTTTGCCTGTCCGTGACTTTTTCGATGGCGATATCCCCTTCCTCCAGCGCCCTTCAGGCATTCCGGTCCGAATGCGCGAAGAAAGCGCAGACCGTCGCCCAGGCCGGACGGATGACGGTGAGGGGGGAAAACGGCTGGCTCTTTTTCGGGCCGGAACTGCGCCATCTGAGCGTGGGACGTTTCTGGGGTCCCGGAGCGGCGAAAGTCAGCAAAGCAACGAATCCCCAGTATGCCGACCCGCTCCCCGCCATCCTCGATTTCAAACGCCAGCTCGATAAGGCCCGAGTCGAATTGCTTCTCATCCCCGTTCCTCCCAAAGCCGTCATCTATCCCGACTTTCTCTCCAGCGCCGTGCCTTCCGCCCCCATTCCTCCGCGTCTCGACCCGGACCTTCAGGCGTTCTATTCCACGCTTCGGAAGAGCGGAGTCAACGTCCTCGATTTGACGCCGGAATTCCTGGCGAACCGTTCCGGCGCCCACGGTCCGGTCTTCTGCAAGCAGGATACCCACTGGTCTGGGAAAGCATGTGTTCTGGCGGCGGCTCGAATCGCGGCGATGGAAAAGGGACGCGCCTGGAGGAAAACCGTTCCCAAACACAAGATGGCGGCGGAGTGGAAATCGATCCCTATTTCCGGGGACCTTCGGGAAGATCTCGGCGCAAACGCTCCCCCGAAAGAATCCCTCCTTCTTCGGTTTGTCGGGGTAAAATCCGGAGGAAACTTGACTCCGGTGGAAACGAGCCGTTCGAGTCCGGTTCTCCTGTTTGGGGACAGTCACACGCTCGTCTTTCACGCGGGCGGCGACCTGCTGGCGGAGGGGTCGGGCCTCGCGGATCAACTCGCTTACGAACTCGGCTTCCCAATTGACCTTATCGGGGTGCGGGGGTCCGGCGCGACCCCGGCCCGCATCTCTCTCCTCCGTCAGGAACGTTCCCACCCCGGGTACCTGAAAGGTAAAAAACTCGTCATCTGGTGTCTGAGCGCGCGGGAGTTCACCGAGAGTACGGGATGGCAGAAAGTCCCTGTCATCCGTTGAGATCGCCTGGACTCTCGATGACGGGTTAGGAGAGTAGGTTGGTCTTTAGCTCTCATATCTTCATCTACTACTTCCTGCCGTTCGCGCTCGTGGTTTACTATGGTCTTTACAAAGCCCCTCAACGCGCCAGAAATCTGTCGCTGGCCGTACTCGGCTATGTCTTCTATGGGTGGGCCAATCCGAAGTTCATTTTTCTGATGTTCGGCACCACCTTTGTGGACTGGCTGCTCTCCATCGTCATCGCCACCGACTCATGGAGATTCTGGAAACAGCGCATCGCACCCCTTGCTCCGGGGCCGCGCAGCCGGCGTCAGCGCGGCGCGTTGGCCGCCTCCGTCGTCTCGAACCTGACGATGCTCGGCTTCTTCAAATATTACAACTTCGGAGTGGACAGCTACAACGGCCTCGTGGCCGATCTGGGTTTGGCGCATCTTCAGTACGACAGCGCCCTGCGGGTGATCCTGCCGCTGGGCATCAGCTTCTACACCTTTCAATCGCTCAGTTACATCATCGACGTCTATCGCGGAGATGCGAAGGCGATGCGGAACTTCGTGGATTTTTCCTGCTTCGTCTCGATGTTCCCTCATCTCGTCGCCGGGCCGATCCTCAAATTTTCGTTCCTCGCCGATCAGATCGAGCATCGAACGCTGACTCTGGACAAGTTCGCGCGGGGTGTGGCGTTCTTCACGCTGGGAATGTCGAAGAAGATCCTGCTGGCGAACCCTTGCGGGAAGGTGGCGGATACGATTTTCAACGCGGGGTCAGCGCTCACGCTGGAGTCGTGGTACGGCGCGGTGGCGTACGCCTTTCAGATATTCCTCGATTTCAGCGCGTACTCCGATATGGCGATTGGGCTGGGACTCATGCTCGGCTTCGTCTTCGCGCGAAACTTCGATCAGCCGTACCGCTCGGCTTCGTTCACGGAATTCTGGCGTCGATGGCACATCTCACTCTCCACCTGGTTGCGGGAGTATCTTTATATTCCATTGGGAGGCAACCGGAAGGGAAAGCTCCGCACCTACCTTAATCTGTTCGTCACAATGCTCCTCGGCGGGTTGTGGCACGGGGCGTCATGGAATTACGTCATCTGGGGCGGGCTGCACGGCGGGATGCTCGCCTTCGAGCGGATGCAGGGCAAAGACAGCTTCTATCGATTCCTGCCCCGGTTCGTACAGGTCTCAATCACTTTTCTCATCGTAGTCATCTCGTGGGTCTTTTTTCGTGCCACCGATCTCCCCGGCGCGGTGTCCTACCTGAAGAGCATGGCGGGCGCGGGAGCCGAACGACCGGCGGCTCATCTCCTATCGGGGATCGTATATCAGCCGTATTACCTGGGCTGCATGGGCCTGGCGGCGGTGGCGATCTGGCTTCTGCCCGACCCCTGGGAGTGGACCCAGAAGCTAACAGGGCCGAAAATCTTGGTTTGCCTGGGCTTGTTCGCCCTCTCCCTCGCTCTCCTGGCGACGCAATCGTACAACCCGTTCATCTACTTCATCTTTTAGGAGCGTTTTGAGGATGAGCCTGACGCAGCCGATCCTGGGAAAGCCTTCCTTAAGCCGGGAAGAGGAAGCCGATCTCGCGCTTCGGAACACAACCATCGGATCCGACTGGGCCTGGATACTCGTCCTCGCGTTTCTGTCCATGATCGTTTCCGTTCCCTTGCTTCAATTTGCGGTGGAGAGGAGTCGGAATTCGAGCCATCCGCCCCAACCGGTTCAGGTCTTTTCCCTGCTGCCTTCGTTTCGAAATCTCCGCGCCATCCGAACACCCGGAGACGTTCTGCATCTCCTGCCGAAGGAACCAGCGATTCGGGATTATGAAAGCGACCTGGAAAACAGCTCGATCCTCACCGAGTGGATATTGCCGCCCATGCAGGCCGCACTCTCTCAATGGGGAGTCGGAAACGAGCAGGCGTATTGCGGAGTAGGAGGCTGCCTGTTCTATCGTCCCGACGTGAACTATCTGACGGATCGGGGATTCCTCGATCCAGCAGTTTTGAAGGCCAGGCGACGTAAAGGCGAAGGCGCAGCGATCCAGCCGGATCCCCTCCCGACCCTGGCGCGGTTCAATCAGCAATTGAAAGAGCGGGGCATCGAGTTGATCGTTATGCCCGCTCCTTCCAAGCCGATGATCCAGCCGGAGCAGCTGTCTCCTGCCTTTTCTTCTCGGCAGGCGGCATTGCAGAACGAGTCTTACAAGAAGTTTCGAGATGCCCTGCGCCGCGAGGGAATCCGTCTTTTCGATCCCTCCGAAGCGCTGATCGAGGCGAAACGGCGAACGGGACAGCCCCAGTTCCTTCAAACGGATACCCACTGGACGCCTGAAGCGATGGAACGCGTTGCGCATGAACTGGCCTGGTACATTCGGTCGCAAAATCTCCTGCGCGACGCTGGGACGGTGAATTACCGTCGAAAGAACGAGACCCCAGAAAATCAGGGAGACCTGGCGCTAATGCTGAAACTTCCACCGTATCAAACGCTCTACGTTCCCCAGCGAGTTCGCATTCATCCGGTGCAAACTTCCGATGGGAAAGCATGGCGGCCCCGAAAAGACGCGGAGGTTCTGCTGTTGGGAGACAGCTATTCCAACATCTACTCCCTGGACGGGATGGGATGGGGGAAGGGCGCGGGGTTCGCGGAGCAGTTGAGCTATGACCTGAAGCGTCCCCTGGACCGAATCGTGATCAACGACGGAGGGTCTTATAGCACGCGGGAGCAACTCTTGCGGGAAAACGCGCGGGGGAAAGATCGGCTGAAGGGCAAACGCCTTGTTATTTGGGAGTTCGCCATGCGCGACCTGATAGAAGGCGACTGGAAACGGCTTGACTTTCCGGCGGCGCGAGAATCGGCGATAAAACCGCCTCGCCAGACCCCATTAGGAAGGTTGAATGAGTAAAAACATGAAGTTTGAAATCATAACTCCGCCGTTTTTCGCGCTTGTTATCGTAGCCTGCATCGCGCTTCCCGGCTGTAGCCCTCGGAATACGGCTCAACAGGAGACGCCCTCGGACACAATCGTGATCGCCCCTCCGGACAAGAAAAGATCCACTCCCGACGGAAAAATGAGCGCGACGGAAGAGACCGAAAACGGATTTCAGGCGCAGGGGACCGTCGCGGAAGTCACGAAGCCGCCGAAACCGGGTTCCGTCCCTTACAAGGATGCCCTCGTCGCCGTTCACCTGACGAATGTTCAATCGAGGAAAGGCGCGCCGAAGGAAATCGTTGTGTATCTCTGGGGAATGAAGGATAACCAGCCCACTCCGGCCTCAAAGATTGAAAAAGGGCAGACGCTCACGCTCACGCTCGCGCCCTGGGATTCGGTGGAGGAGCAATACGGCGGCTACAACCGCGTGGAGCTGTCCGACCCGCATACCATGAGCCTGGAGGCTTACTGGGGAGAGATGCCCTAACGCTAAGATTTATCCGAGGAAAGGAGCCACTGCCATGAATCTCATTCGAGTGACGCTGTGCGCCGTCCTCCTGCTGCCGAGCGCCGTCCCCTCCAACAGCGCCGCATCTCTCCCTCTGAAAGAGGTACCGTTCCGGCGCGTCCTGATCGATTCGACAAACCTCGGCGCGGATTGCATAGCGGTCGGCGACCTGAACGGCGACGGGTATCCCGACATCGTCATCGCGGACAACAGTGGCGCGCCGCTTCAATGGTATGAGTATCCCCACTGGACGCGCCATATCATTGATCCTCGTTCCGCCTTCACCACCGACATGCAGATCGGCGACGTGAACCGCGACGGCAAACCCGACGTCATCGTGCCGGACCTGCCGAACAACGTCATGCTCTGGTATCAGAATCCGGGCGGCTCCAACGGCGAATGGAAGAAGCATGTCATCGGCAGCCCGCACGGTCACGATGTTGAAATCGGCGACATCAACGGCGACGGCAAGCTCGACATCTTAGCCCGCGACGGCAAGACCACCCTATTCTTTCAGAACACGCCCGATTCTTGGACGCGCGTGACCCTCGACACGAGCGGGCGAAGCGGTACGGAGCTGGGAGACCTCAACCGGGACGGGCGGCTCGACATCGCCCAGAACGGCTACTGGCTCGAATGCCCGAAAGACCCGATCCACGGCAAGTGGGTCCCGCACGAGATTGCATCCGGCTGGCCGGACGATGTGGGCGTGACCCTCGCCGACATGAACGGCGACCACCGGCTCGACGTGCTGCTGGCCCCCGCCGAAAGCGGGCCGGGGAAGCTCTCCTGGTATGAAGCGCCAAAGGACCTTCGCAGCGGACGCTGGACCGAGCGCGTCATTGACGACCCCGTGTGGGACGTTCACACCTTCAAAGTCGCGGACGTGAACGGCGACGGGCGACTCGACGTCGTGACCGCCGAAATGGAACAGTCCCCGAAGAAGCGGGTCTGCGTCTATCTCAACGCAGGCGGGGCGCTCCGGTGGCAGCGGCAGATCGTGGCGACGACCGGCTCCCACAACCTTCGGGTCGCCGACATCGGCCATGACGGTGACATAGACATCATCGGGTGCAACTTCGGGGCCGACGAGTCCCGCTATCCGTCCCCTTCCGACTCTCCCCTGGAGATGTGGGAGAACCTGCTGAAGGACTCTTCTCCATCGAAAAAGGCAAAAACGCCGAAGACGGCGCCGAAGATCGCGGGAAGGAAGCGGTCATGACGCGACTCAAAATCCTCGGAACACTCGTCATCATCGCCGCCTGCCTCGCGCACGCTCCCAGCCGGGCGGCTTCCGCAGACCTGGCGACCGCCGATACCCTCGTCCGCGTCCAGGCGACGGAGGGCCGACTGGCGCTGATCTCCCTGCAATGCCGTCGCTCCGGTCGGGAGTGGGCTTTGGGCGACAGCACGCCTCCGATTCCATTGATTGCATCCGCGCATGTGAACGGACAGGAGCGCCCGCTCGCGTGGAAGCTCGCCAGGGTTCGCCGGAACGGAAAGAAGCAGGCCGTTTTCACTTTCCACTGCCAGAAACCCGCCCTGGAATTGCGCTCCGGGTGGAAGGCCGCGCCCGGTCCCGGCCCCGTCGAGCATACGCTGGAAATCACGAACCACAGCAATCAGACGCTCCTGCTACCGCTCCAGACGAGCCTGCGGTTTGACGTCCGCGCCCCGGTCGGCCATCCGCTGACCCACTGGTGGGTAGAGAAAGGCGGCAGCTTCCCGTCGGACAGCGGCGCTCATCATGAACCCATCGCCTCCGGTTACCAAAGCTCGCTCCTCTCCACGCCCTACGGCGGAGACGGCGCGGACCGCGATGCCATTCCCTGGACCGCCGTGCAGGACGAGATGGCGCGAGAAGGCTGGTACGTCGGCATCGAATTTTCCGGCAGGGTCAGTCTCTCCCTGAACCGGCTGCCCTCGTCCGCGAAAGCGGGAACCGAGGTCGAAACTGAGCTGGGCCTCGACAACGCGGAACCGGCGCAGACCCGCCTGCTGCCCGGCGAAACCTGGCAGGCTCCCGCCGTCTTTGTGGGATGCTATTCGGGCGATGTGGATGACGGCTCCAACCGGCTGCACCGCTGGGTGGAGAGCGAACTCCGTCCACCCGTGCATGATCCCCATTATCCCCTGCTGACGCTCAATTCCTGGGGCAGCGGCATGGCGGTGGACGAACCGCTGGCGCGCCGGATGATCGCCGACGCGGTTTCTCTCGGCCTGGAGATGTTCCACATAGACGCCGGTTGGTTTCGCGCCGTGGGCGATTGGCGCTCCATTCCGGCCAAGTTCCCGCATGGCCTGGCCGAAATCTCCGACATAGCCCACGCGAACGGCTTGAAGTTCGGCCTCTGGGTCGGCTGGACGCAGGGCGGCGTTGAACCGGACGCCGAGGATCGCGGGGCCATCCTCAACGTCTTCGCGCCCGACCGCCGGGATTGGTTCACCCATGACTATCCGCCCGATTGGAAGCCTTCGGACTTCACCGGAGCCAACCTCTGCCTGGCGGATACGGCGGCGGACGATTGGTGTCTCTCGTTGCTCGACCGATTGGTGAGCGAGTTCCACCTGGATATGTTGGAACACGATCAGCCGATGATCGTGGATTCCTGCGCTCGAACCGATCATCCCCATACCGACTCCCCCGCCGACATCGCTTACCGCGCCGCTCGCGGCTACTATCGCGTTTACGACGCCCTCCGCGCCAAGCATCCCCGTCTTCTCTTCGAGGACTGCGTGAACGGCGGGCACACAGTGGATTACGGCATCGCCCGGCAGGTGGATTACATCAGCATCACCGACACCTACTCGCCGCTCGCCAATCGGCGCGCCTTCTACGATGCCTCCCGCGCTTTGCCGCCCTCCATGTGCGAGTGCTACGTGCAGAATGAGCCGGTGAAGACTCCGACGGAGTTCCGCGCCATGCTTCGCAGCGGCATGATGGGCTGGTTCACCCTCATGTGCGACCCCAACCAATGGACCGCCGAACAGCATTCCATCGCCCGGCGACAGTTCAGCCTTTACAAAACCCGGCTCCGCCCCCTCATTCGCGGCGGCAATCTTTACCACCTCACCGAGCGGCCCGACGGCGTTCGCTGGGATGCCGTGCAATATGCGGATACTTCGGGCCGACAGGCTGCGTTGATGGCGTTTCGCGGCACAGGCCCTGAGGAGAGCCGTCTTTTCCGCCTGCGAGGTCTCCAACCGGAGACACGCTACCGGGTCTCGTTCGAGGATGGCGCGGTTCCGTCCGTCATCCGATCCGGGCGCGATCTAATGCAGGAGGGCATCGCCGTTGAGCTTCTCGAATCGGGCAGCTCCCAACTCGCATTCATCACGGCGGCGGGATCGAAGGCGGGGGCGAAAGACCCCACGGCAGCCCATAGGAGAACGAGTGGATGAGGAATCAACCCAAGAGCCTGGCGCGAGCCGCTGCTTCAACAACGGCGGGGGCGCTATTCCTGCTGATGAGCGCAGCCCCCGCAGGGGCCAAAACCTGGGTCGCGGACGGCGCGGGTCCCGATGCATCTGATACCCACACCGGAACTCATATCAAGGAGGCGGGCGACTGTTCCTATCGCCGCTGATCCTCTGATAGGCGCGGGAGCGTTTCCCATTGCCGATGAACGGCTCTTCGAGTCGCCTGACCGAATCATCTCAACCGTTTCAAAACATAAAGGGGTAGTTATGGGTTACAAACATCATTTATTATCCGTCCTGATGGCCGCGCTGGTCGTTCTCGGCGCGTGCCGACCGGCTCTCTCCGCCGACGATAACTCCAAGGCGTATTGGCAATCCGGCTATCAGAAGCTCGCCGCCCTGGGCCGGGGCTTCGTCGTCTGGGAGACCAGCCGCACGGGGCGCTGGCGCATCTGGCGGATCGAGCTGGACGGTTCGAATCCGCATCAGATTAGCCGCGACGAAGCCGACCGCGACCATTACTGCCCTCACATCTCCCCAGACGGCAAGCGGATCGCCTACCTCAGCTACCCGAAAGACCACAACACCTACGAAGCCTTCGACCATCCCTTCGATGGCGTCGTTCCACTCCATTTGATGAGTTCGGACGGCAAAATCGACCGTATGATCGCGCCGAACGCCCGCGCTTACGGAGAGGACCGAGGTGTCGTCTGGCTGAACGACCGGGAGTTGATCTATATCGGTGGGGATAGCCGCACCTACCGGCTCAATGTAGAAACCGGGGAGCAAAGCCTGCTTCTCGACGCTCCACCCCAGGGCCAACTACCCCGACTTCTCAATCCCCAGCTTCAATTCGCCACCTCCGGCGACCCGAACTTCTCTCCTTATGATCCGAAAACCCGCACGGTCCACTGGCGGACCAAAGAGGACGGCTGCCAGCCTTATTTCTCCCGAAGCGGCGTCTGGGGGTTCTGGATGGGCGGTGCGGGCGGGCCGATCAACAGCTACCGGCTGGGCACAGGGGAAGTGGCCCACATCCTGAGAAAAGACGATTTTCGGATGCCGAAGGACCGGAATTATCTCTACTTCCCCATGCTGTCGGCATCCGGCAATCTCTTCGCATTCGCGGCGTCTCCGGGGGTCCACGACCATTTCACCGCCGACTACGACGTGTTCGTCGCACCGATAGACCCGAACACCCTTGAGTTGACCGGCGATCCCGTCCGCTACACTTTTGATCCGGGGTGCGACCGCTTCCCGGATGTCTTTCTGGACAACTCCACTCCTGTGAAGGCTCATCTCGGTCTCACAGCAATACAGAAATCAACCACAGCGGTTCATGGCTCCAGGGAACAGAGCCGCCCGTCACAGACAGGCGCATGGCCCCTGGATCAAAAAGGGTTGGTTTTCCTCTGGGAAGCCGGTAACCGTCCTAACCGGGTCGGGAGCGCACGGGCGGAGCGGATCTGCCAGGTGACCCCTCGCGGAGGAGCGCGCCTGAACCGGCGATACGCCATGGTCATCCGACAGGGGGCCTACACCGCCGAGGAGTCTGCCGCTGCGCTTCTGAACGCCTGCAAGCGGACGAACCAGCTCACGCTGGAAGCGACGCTGGTTTCCGGCAACGAGAACCAGAGCGGCCCGGCAAGAATCATGACGTTTTCCTCCAGCCCGACCTCGCGTAATTTTACGCTGGGACAGGATGGCAACGAGCTCGTATTCCGGCTTCGTACCCCGCAGACAGGGGAGAACGGCGTTCATCCGGAAGCTCCCGTCTGCCCCATCCAGGCAGGCCGTCCTGTGCATCTGATCCTCACCTATTCCCCCGGCCAGCTCGTCGCTTACTGCAACGGGCAGGAGACGCTGCGCACTAACCGCGTCCAGGGCGACTTCAGCAACTGGGCGCCGCAGCACCTCCTCTTCGGGGATGAATGGAACGGCGAGCGTCAATGGGCCGGGGCCTTGGAGGGGATTGCGATCTACAATCGAGTCCTGTCTCCAGAGGAGGCGGAGGATCACGCCCGTGCTTACCGGGCGTTGCAGGAAGCAAGAAAACCGGCGCCCCGCTTACAGGTGGAAGCGGTTTTGATGAAAAAATCCAAGATTCCCACTTTGAAGGAGATTCAGCCCTATAAGAACGCCTTGGCGCTTTACGAGTACCGCGTGGAAAAGGTGTCGTTGGGCCACTATCCCACGAAGATGATTCGGGTGGCGCATTGGGTCATCTTGAACGGGGAGACGCTGCCGGTGGTGGCAGCGAAGGTCGGGCAAAAGGCAAATTTAATACTGGAGCCTTTTGATGAAAATCCGCAATTAGCCAGCCAATACCTCTCCGATTCGCTCTCTGAAAACTGGAATATCACTTCGTTCTTCGATATTGGGAATCCTTGACACTACAAAACTCTCCCTCAACGGTCACAGGCTTCTGTCGCAATAAACGGTCGTTTTTGAGAGACTCTGAGAAACTGCAACCGACCTGCTATTGTCGTCTCGGAAGTTCAGAAAATAGAAAGAAGGCCCTCTGCGCCTGTTGACTTTCTGACTCCCGAACAGGAGCGGCGCCACAGGCTTTACATTGCCCAACCTGAACCCGCCCAACTCGCCCGCTATTTTCACCTCGACGACGCGAAGCGCGCCCTTATCCGTCAGGGCCGCGCTGAACACCCTCGGCTGGGCTATCCGCTCCAACTCTGCACCGTCCGCTTCCTGGGCGATCTGCCGGAAGCGCTCCTGGATATCCACCTGCGGACCGGCTTTGCTGACGAGTTCACGTACCTGACAAGCCGGAACGCGAGTGAATGACTTCCTCCGTCTGTGCTGTCCTCCTGGCCGAGGCCTGTAACAGCGGGCTGGAGCCGTTGATCCGGAACGAGAATCCCGCTCTGACCCGTGATCGCCTGACCTGGGTGAAACAGAACCACCTGCGCGCGGAAACGCTCACCCGCGCCAACGCCCGACGCGTCGAACGACCTCTGAAGGCAAGCCGAACAGAGCCAAAGCGGGGATGACGCCCCCTCGACTTTGGACAAACCGACCGCTCAACAGCGTCCAAAACAAGAAGAAAAGGTAGCTACTCAGGCATGAGCCGTAAAGGAGCAAGGAGAAACGAAGCGTGGGAGAGAACTCCCTGAGAGTTGCTGCGAACGTGGCTGCGCATTGATCGTTGAGACTGGTATCTGATCCCCTCTCCCCCCCCTTCAGCCGAGAAGAGTTTCCGGCCCTTTACACTCAGGGTCCGGACGCCGTTTTGGGTCTGATCGAGCGGTCCTGGTCGCTTCAGCAGGCCGCCTTTCAGCGGTTGGAACTGCGGGTCCGGGAGTTGGAGGATCGTCTCTCCAAAGACAACCACAACT
>JBBRGS010000069.1:0-16926 GCA_038240635.1 Armatimonadota bacterium | reverse complement strand
CCGGGAAATGGGTCGCAAAGCGGCGCAGGTCCTGAAGGAAAAATACGGCAGCGAACACTACTCGAAGATGGCGCAATCGCGCGGCGCCAACAAGAAGATAAAAGAAGCGCCCCAGCCCTCCATGAGCGCCGCCGAAGCCGGACGACGCGGAGGCGCCGTGGTCCGGGACAAGTACGGCTCCGACCACTTCAAGCGCGCCGGTCAGATGGGGGGCGTTTCCACCAAAGAGAAATACGGCTCGGAACATTACGCCCGCATTGGACGCATGGGCGGCATAACCAAGGCGAAGAACCGCTCCATCGCCTCCGACACGCCTGAGAAAGAGTAATGTCGCAGTAACGCTTCCGGTTCCACTTTCAAATTAAGTCGCTAACTTTCAGATTTACAGAGCGGGTGAGGGAGCCATCCTCGCCCGCTTTCGCATACTCTTTTATAAGTTGCCCGAAAAACACCCCTCCCAGGATTTATGGGACCTTCCATCTTCGGGTTTGTGCGTTTCGCCTCCCTCCTTCCTCTCGTCCAGCCGGTAGAATGGGTCAGTGGCATCCACCGACGCCATGAACCCCGTCTGCCCGCGATGAGGAGAACCTTATGAGCGACGCCGCAGAGTTTGTCACCCGCGAAGAGTTCCGCCGATGGACACATCGGGTGGAAGTTTTGGAGGCGGTGGCCCGCGATACTATGGGCCGAGCCGAACGCCCAGCGGCGGCCTCCACCGCTCCCCCGGACCTGGCGGCCCCACCCTCGCGAAAGGTTGCCCCCGCCCCTTCCGTTGCTCCGTTATCAGCCGGTCCCGATGCGGAAATGGAAGCCCCCGTTGCGCCGCCGGAGCCGCCTCGCCCGTACCGACCCGCAGCCCCGCCTCGCCCGCCCATGGACTGGGAGACGCTCATCGGCGGCAAGGGGGCGGCGGTCGTGGGAGGACTGGGCATCCTGTTTGCGGCGGCCTTCTTCGTCAATTACGCCTTTCAACAGGGCTGGGTCAACCCCGGCTTGCGGATCGCGCTGGGCGTCCTCTGTGGCTTCGGCATGATTGGCGGGAGTGAGGCCGCCCGCGCCAAACGCATGGCTTCCTACGCCGAAAGCCTCGCCGCCACGGGCCTGGGCCTCCTCTTCGTCTCGCTCTACGCCGGAATGGTTTACTATCGCCTCTACAGCCCAATGGCGACCGGGGCCGGGCTGATGGCGACGGCGGCGCTGGGCGTCTGGCTTGCGTTGCGCGCCGACTCGCAGCGACTGGCGCTTCTGTCGGCGTTGGGCGCGTATCTCACGCCTCTGCTCATCTCCGGCGATACCGGGGGGCATGCGTTCAGCCTCGTCTTCCTGGAGTATCTCGCCGTCGTAAGCGCCGGGCTGGCGGCTCTCGCCTTCGCGCGGTCATGGCGAACCATCCATGCCTTCGCCTTCATCGCCACCTGGCGGTTCGCGTGGGATAGCCTGACCGATACTCTGCATGGCGTGTTCGCCGCGCAGTTCGCCTTCGCCACGATCTTCCTGCTCATCTTCATCAGCGCGTCGGTGGCTCTCCGTCGCCGGGTGAAGCGGCCCGCATCGGAGACCGACTCAGCTCTCCGCGCCCCCGAAGGCGTGGACCTGGCGCTGCTGCTGCTCAACCCGATCCTCTGGTTCGCGGCGGTGCGGGAGATGATTCGCGGCGGCATGGACGCGCAGGTCTGGATGACGGTTCTCGCGTTCGCCCTGGCGGCGGGGTATGGAGCGCTCGCGGCGGCGCCCCGTCGGCGGCGGGACAGCCTGCTGGAAGGGGCGGCCCTCGCGGTGTCGGTCAGTTTCTTCACCACCGGCCTGGCGTATGCGCTGCCGTCCCGGATGACGCTGGCGTGGAGCCTGGAGGCGGTGGTGTTACTGGCGTGGGGGTTCCGGCGCCGCAACCCACTCGTCCGTTACGCGGCTCACATGGTCATGGCGCTGGCGGTGACGCGCCTCTTCACTCACGATCTGGGGGTCGCGCCTCCCGCCTCCGCCCTTCCCTTCCTCAACGCTCGCTTCCTCGCGTTGCTGTTCGTCGCCGGGACGCTGACGGCGTTCGCGGGCTTCTATCGCCGATATGGACGCGCAGAACGGGACATCGGCTTCCTGTGGGCCTGGACGGGCGCCCTCGCGCTGCTGGCGGTCGGCGCGGCGCTGGAGTCCACCGTGTACCTCACGGTCCTGTGGGGGCTGCTGGCGCTGGGGTGGGCGCTCACCACCAGAGCGACGGGGTACCGGGCGCTCCGGGGGCAGCTGTTCGCCCTCATGGTCGTTCTGGTAGCGTTCAGCCTGTTCGAGGGGACGGCGTTTCAGGTCGCCGGGGCGATCCCGTTGTTCAACGTCCGTTTCGTGTCGCTGATGGCGCTGGCGGGCCTGATGGTAGCGGGGGCGGTCCTGTTCCCCGCGCCGGAGACGAACGAGCGAAGCGGCGCAACGCCTCTCACGGCGACGGCGCTCTATCTGCTGGGCGCTCACCTGACGCTGCTGTACGGCCTCAGCGTGGAGTTCCTCGCGCTGCTGGACCGGACGCTGCCCCATGCGACGCCGTACGCTGTGGCGCAGAGCGCCCGACAATTCACCCTGAGCGCGCTCTGGGCGGGGTATGGCGGCCTGCTGGTGGCGTGGGGCTTTGCGCGCAACGGATCGGCGGCGCGGCAGGCGGGGCTGGCGCTGCTCGGCGTGGTCGTGGTTAAGCTGCTGCTGGTGGATATGGCGAGCGTGGAGACCATCTGGCGGATCGCGTCGTTCTTCGGCGTGGGCCTGCTGCTGCTGCTCGTGGCGTGGGGATACAACCGCCGGGGCGGGGGAAGTTAGGCCGCCTCTCCTTCGCGGGCGGGGGTCCGCCTCTTCCTGAAACGAAGGCCAATCGTACAGGAGACGTACACAACGGCGCCGCTCCCGGATGGTTTCGAGAGCGGCGCCGTTGTGTTTCCGGTGGAACAGGTGGAGATTAGAACCGAACGCTCAGCTGGGTCACGCCGATCCCGCCTTTGTAGCGACCGCCGGGAACGGTGTAGAGGCCCGCGCCATTGTCCTTGTAGTCCACCATCTGGTAGATGACCTTGACCAGGGTGTTCTGGTTGAACGTATGGCCGACGCCGATGGTCCAGTAGGTCTCTTTGGCCTTGGCCGCCACGTCGTACGGTCGGATGCGGGCTTCTTCCCAGCCGAGGTCCACGGAGTTGCTGGGGCTGAGGTTGTAGCTCGCGCCGAACTTGTGGTGGTCAATCTTGTTCTGGAAGTTGTTGGTGAAGAACGTGTTGGGCCTGGCGATGAACGGGTTGCGGGAGGACGCGAGGTCCACCTGCACCGACTTGTACCGCTCGATGGAAGCCTTGAGGGTGATGGGGCCGAGGTTGTAGCCAAGGCTCCCATTGAAACCCTTGATGTTGGTCGGGTTCTTCCAGCGACCGATGTTCCCCCAGGCGCCCGGAGCGCCGAAGAACGGGTCCACCTGCTTGTAGCCCGCCGCCACGTTAAGCCGTCCGGCGCCCCAGTTCAGCTTCGCGTCGTAGGCGTTCCGCTTGTTGAGGGAATAGACGCCTTCGCGATCCCCGACGCGGGTGCCGGCCAACAGGTTGCTGGAGGCGAACTCGCCCACGACGGAGAGCTTGCTGAAGAGCGGGAAGCTCAGTTCAGCGCCGAAGACCTGCGCCCGCTTCGGCACCATCGCGCGACCGTTGTTGTTCTTGTTGGCGCGGTTCACCCAGATGCCGTTGCTGTACGGGGAGCCAGGGGTCCCGATGGGAGCGGTGACGCCGCCTTCGAGGTAGGTGCCGCCCACTTTGAACCGGCCAAACTGCGCCGTGCCGTGGACGCCCATGCTCTGGTCAATCGGCATCGCGCCGTAGGTTATCGCCGAGAGGACGGACGGGCCGCCCCAGGAGATGAACAGCGGATCGCCGGAGTTGGTGGCGCCGCCGCCGGAGGTGCGACCGGTGTAGTGGGTCATCGCGTAGCCGGTCATGTGGACCGGGCCGACGGTGGAGTGAGCCACAGCGCCGGTGCCGATGATGTCGCCATTATCGGTGAGCGTGACGTTGGTGTAGCTGTCCGGGTCCACCTTGCGGAGGGTGTACGGCGTGAACTGAACGCCGAGTTTACCCACCGACACGTCGTTGTCCTTCATGAACCAGAGGTCGCGCACCGGGGAACTCAGGTAGACCTTGGCGGGGGTGAACTCCGAGTAGCTGGTGTTCACGGCGTCCTTGCCCTGGTTGCCCTGGGTGATGGGGCGGTTGGCGAGGACGTTGGAGATCGGAGCGCCGGGGCCGCCCGCGTTAGCCATGCCAGGAATGGTGGAGATGTCCGAAGCGTAGCCGCCGACGGAGTTGAAGCCGGACGCGCTGACGCCGGGGTTCTGGCGATTGGTGTTCACCCACGGCAGATAGTTGCCGATGTTGAACAGCGCGTTGGCGGTGACGCCGGAGCTGACCCGACCGGTGACGCCGAGGTCCAGGCTGTAGAGCGCCTTGGCGTTCTGCAGGAGGCCCTGGGAGCCGTTGTTGTCGGTGCGGCTGTCGAGGTCAATGACCGGACGACGCGCGTTCCCGAAACCGGGCATGGTCGTCTTCTGGCCGCGTTCGCCGCGCCCGATGGCGTTGAGTTCGCCACTGAAGGACCAGCGATTCAGCCGCTCTTCGATGGCGCCGACGCGGGCTTTGAGTCCGTCGAGGTCGTGGCGGAGGGCTTCCACGTTCGTGCCCAGGGCCGTCAATTCATCCTTGAACTCTTCGGACAATCGCCGAACCGTCTCCAGGTCTTCTTTGGTGGGAAGGCCACGGAGCTTGTCGTTGATCATCGTCTCGACCTGTGCCTGCGTCATGCCTTCGGTGCTTGGCGGGGTGGTGACGCTTGTTCCGCCGTTCTCCTTGATCGTGCGGTTCACCCAGTCCACCAGGCGGTCAATCGCGACGGCGAATTCGTAGCGGGTCATGGCCCGCTTGCCGCCGAACGTCCCGTCCGGGTACCCGATGACGATCCCGCGTTCCTGCAGGTTGTTCACCGCGGAGTACGCCCAGTGTTCCCGGGGCACGTCGGCGAACATCTCTGCGGCGGAGACCGGACGCTGCATGGCGATACCCGCCACCACCGTCACAGCCCCCAGCCAGAGAGCCGTCTTCTTCATGTGTGATTCCTCCTGTGCAATGTCCGTAGACCGCCCGGAGAGGAGCCTGGCGGTTGCGGCGGGAGATCGAATCGCGTCGGCGCCCGATCCATCGCGTGACCCAGGAGTATCCACGTTGCCTCGCTGGGTGGGGAACGACGGGCGCGGGAGCGATGAGATTCTTCCTCCCGGAGTGAGGGGCGGGTGTAACAACCGGGCCATGAGCTCGCTCGTTTACCGAGGTGAAAAATGGCTTACCGGCTTTGCCCCGTCGAAGTGTAGCGCCTGATTCTTCGGCAAGTCAAGGCTCCATCTGGAGGCGCCATCGCCCCTGGTGGCCAACAGCCACCGGGCCTGCCATTCATCTATACGGTGAAACGGCCTCAAAACCTACGTTTAGTGGGGTCGCAGGTATGGAATAACCCTTAATTCACTCCTCTATACCCCCGTCCGCGCCCAAATCGCGATCCTGGATCAGCGCCAGCACGGCGGCCCCATATGTTTCCCGCTTCCGTGGGCCGATCCCCGGCACGCCCTCCAAATCCCCAGGCGAGGCCGGACGGCTCCGGGCCAGCAAACGAAGGACGGAGTCGTGGAAGATGACATAGGGAGGAACCTCGGCGCGCCGGGCCTCAATGCGCCGCCACGCCCGCAGCCGCTCGAACAGGTCCTCTTCATCGTCGCCGACCGCGCCCCTGGCGTCTGAGGCGGTTGAGGGGGGAGACGAAGACCCGGAGGACGTGGTGACAGAGCCGGACGCTCGGAAGGGATTGGGCAGGATCATGCCCTCACCATGAAGCGCTTCCCGACCTTGAGGCGTCAGTTCGAGGCGGTGGTACTCGTCCCCCGGCGGAATCCGCAGCAGCCCCTCCTCCACCAGCCGGTCCATATAGCCGCGCAAAGCCTTCAGCGAGAATCCGGCCAGGAATCCGTAACGCTCGCTTCGGTCCTTCTTCACCGGGCTGTCTGCGGCGCCGGTGAGGAGTTTCGCCACCCCCGTGCGGCCCATCCCGAACGGGAGGCTCGCGATGGTCTCCAGGAGAAGCCGCCCCAGGTCCGGCGCGACATCGGCTCCGGGCGGCTCCGGGCGGGGTTCGGCGCGGGAGGAGGACGCCGCTTCCCGCGTGCCGAGGCAGTCGTCGCAGGAGTCGCCGCACGGGTCAAGCGTCTGGCTGAAGTGACGCGAGAGGGTCACGTGACGGCAGCCCGCCTCTTCCACATACCGCGCGACCTCCTCCAGGCGCGCTTCGGCGTGACGGCGCCGCGCGTCCAGGATGGCTTCGAGGTCGGCCCGCGCGGTGGGGGGCGGGGGCAGCATGGCGATCCTCATGTCCCGGCCCATGTCCGGCTGGCGCGACACCATGCCGCTCTTCTCCAGCAGGCTGACGGCGACCCGCAGTTGGGTGTCGGCGCCCTGGCGGTCTTCCCCAAACACCTCGGCAAGCAGGTCATCGGGGGAGACGGAGCCGGAACCTCGTCCCAGCCGGGCGGAGAGGGCGCGGTACACGTCGCGCACGGTCTCCAGTTTCACTTCCTCCCGCTGCTTCCACCGGCTCAGGTTCGCCTTGTCGGAGGGAGACCAGAGGAGGGCGCACCGGGAGGGCCGCGCGTCGCGCCCGGCCCGGCCCGCTTCCTGGGAGTAGGTTTCGAGGGATTCGGGGAGTTTCATGTGGGCGACGAGGCGCACGTTCGGCTTATCCACGCCCATGCCGAACGCCACGGTGGCGGCGAGGATGCGCACGCGGTCAAGCATGAACCCTTCCTGGGCGCGCTGCCTCGCGTCCCGGTCCATGCCCGCGTGGTAATGAGCGGCGGGGAGTCCCACGCCGCGAAGGAAGGCGGCGGTTTTCTCGCAGCCCTCGCGGGAGTTGACGTAGAGAATGGCGGCGCCGGGCGTCTCGCGGCAGAGGGATTCCAGCCGCCGCAGTTTCTCGTCGGCGTTGCGGAGTCGGAACGCCTCCAGCCGGAGATTGGGCCGATAGACGGGCGCGACGAGGGTGTGCAGCGGGCGCCCCAGCTGCCGCGCGATCTCGATTCGCATCTCCGGAGTGGCGGTAGCCGTGAGGGCGAGGAGTCGCGGGGGCGGACCCTCCATCGAGAGGGTGTCCAGCGCCTTGCGGATGAACAGGTAATCGGGCCGGAAGTCGTGTCCCCAGACGCCGACGCAGTGGGCTTCGTCCACCACCACCATCGAGAGGCCGACTCGCGCAAGGCGCCGGAGGAAACCACCCTGCCGCAGGCGCTCCGGGGCGGCGTAGATGAGCTGGTAGCGGCCCTCCGCCATCCCTTCCAGTCGCTGGTCCAGCTCGGCGGCGTCGAGACTGCTGTTGATGAGGGTGGCGCGCGCGTGGACGGCGGGCGGGAGGCCGTCCATCTGGTCCTTCATCAGGGCGATGAGGGGGGAGATGACCAGCGTGGGCCGGGGCAGCAGAAGCGCGGGCAACTGGTAGCAGAGCGACTTACCGGCGCCGGTGGGCAGCGCCCCCAGTACATCCCGACCCTCCATAACCGCCCGGATGACCGCCTCCTGCCAGGGCCGGAACGCCTCAAAGCCGAAGGTGGACGATAAGGTCTCCAGCAGGTTGCGCGGGGGATCAGGCGATGCGATGTTCAGGAATGGCCTCCTCCCTGAGGGGGAACACCGCCGCGTGTCGGCGCCGCGCGCGGCGTTCGCCTCCGATCAGTCCGCTTTGTCAGAGGGGGCTGGCGTGGATGGATCGGAAAGAACCTGGCGCCGAAGTTTCGCCAGCGCCCCCGCCTCAATCTGTCGCACGCGCTCGCGGGTGAGCCGAAACCCTTCCGCCACTTCTCCCAGGGTGCGCGGCGGATGGCCATCCAGGCCGAATCGGAGCGCCAGCACCTCCCGCTCCCGGTGAGTGAGGCCGTCAAGGACCCGCTCTACTTCCTCGCGGCGGATGAGGCGCTCCAGGGTCTCAATCGCGGAGAGGCCGCACTCATCGGCGACGACATCCGCGAGGCGGGGGCTGTCCTCCGAGAGCGACTGTTCCAGCGATACGGGGTCGCGCTCCGCCTGCAACAACTCAGCGATGCGGGGTTCGGTTTCCCCCAGGACGTCGGCGATCTCATGAGTGGTGGGAACGCGGCCCAACTCCTGGAGAAGGCGCTCGCTCACGCTGTAGACGCGCCGGATGAGGCCCTGCGCTTCGAGAGGGATGCGGATGGTGCGCGACTGCTCGCCGATGGCGCGCGTCACCGCCTGCCAAATCCACCATGTGGCGTAGGTGCTGAAGCGGTGTCCCTTGCGCTCGTCAAACTTCTCGGCGGCGCGGATCAGGCCGAGACACCCTTCCTGCACCAGGTCTTCCAGGGGCATGCGGGGCGTCACATACCGGGAGGCGATACTCACCACCAGCCGCATATTACACTCCACCAGCTCATTGAGCGCCGCCTTGTCCCCCCCGCGAATGAGGGCGCCCAGCTCCGCTTCCTCCTGAGCGGTGAGCAGTCGCCGCCGGGCAGCGCTGCGGAAAAATTGCGTCATGCTGCCTTGCGAGGCGGACCCTGATGAGGAGGGTTCCGTCTCGCGGCTATCGGCTCCAGGGGATTGGGGGGAGCGCAGGAGAGCGGGCATAGGCTTAGCCAAAGGAAAGGCAAAGGGAGGGGGGGACCAGTGGGGCCGCGCGCGGGAAAGCCGTGCGCCTTCAGGGGGAATCCTCCCAGTAAAGGGTTGTTCCATACCTCCCAGAGGACTCCTTGTTCTCGTCTCCCGAACTCCCGATTCAGATTCTGTTCATGGCGCCGGTTGATGCGGCGGGGTAAAAACCGGCTACCATGATAGAGCTCTGCCCGACGAGTCTCTATACGGATCGAAGGCCGTGGTTCCGGGGCTATCCATCGCCCCCCGGCGGCTCACCACCGGAGTGTTCCCGCTGATGCCCACTGTGGATGCGTTTCAACGTCTGTTCGCATGGGCGCTCGGCCTGGGAGGGATGGGGTTTGCGGCGAGGGCCATATGGGCGCACGCGGCGCATCAGCGACAGATGGGAAAGCCGTATTCCATGGCGCAACGCCTGGGCGACGCCGCCATGCCTCTCGCCCTGAGCATCATGGGGGCGCGGTTCCTCCTCCTCGGCTACGGCGTTCTGGCGCCGGAGGACCCCGCCGTCCCCCTTCTCGCCGGGGTGGCGACCGTTATGTTTGTCGGGGGATACGCCGCCGCCCGAATCCGTCGGGGGCCAGGGTGACAGCGCCCGCGCTATGCTGGATTTCACCCTCTGTGGGCTTCGTTGTGTTTCGCTGTTTGGAGGTCTCGTATGTCGGCGCGTCTGATCGCTTTCCCGCAGCGTTACCCTCGGTTGGGAGCGGCGCTGGCCAGTGTGACTCTGGTGGCCGGTCTCGCTCAGGCGAAGGCGACTCGCGTGGAGCCGGGAGGCTTGTGGGTCGTGTCGATTCCGCGCGGCGAAGGCCAATCCGCCACCGTCACCCTGCTGAAGGAGACCCATTCCATGTTTCGGCGGGGCGACCGATGGGTGGCTCCGCTCGCCATCTACGCCCGCACCCAACCGGGATCATACGTCGCCGTGGCGCGCGAAGTCGGCGCCGCTCCCGTCCGCCTGCCATTGATCGTGTCAAAGAAGGCGTTCCCTACGCAGCGCATCACGATGAAGCCGGGGAAGACCGGCCTGCAATCGCCTGACATCCTCCGCCGGGAACGGCAGATACTGAGCGCGGCGTACCAGAAGACCGCCCCCGAACCGTTGTGGCATGGCGCGTTCCAGCTGCCGCTTTCCGACGCGCGGGTGAGCAGCGACTTCGGGCGGACGCGCTACGTCAACGGGAAATTCTGGAGCCAGCACGGCGGCCTGGACCTGGCGGCGCCCTCCGGCAAAGTGACGGTAGCGGGCAACGATGGCCGCGTCATTCTGGCGCGAAAACTCTGGATGCGTGGCAACACGCTCGCCCTTGACCATGGAATGGGCGTGATTAGCGTGTACAACCACCTTTCGGCGTTTCTGGTGAAGGAGGGCGACACGGTGGTGAAAGGCCAGGCCGTCGCAAAGGTGGGCGCCACCGGCTTCGTGACCGGCCCGCACCTCCATTGGGAGATCCGCGCCGGGGGGACGCCGACGAATCCCTGGCCGCTCATCCGAAAGGGTATTCGCCTGCCTGAGACCCCATAGCCGCGCCGGGACCCTCAGCGCTAATCAGGAACTGAAAAAACGGCCGATCCGGGATGTCTTCCGAAGCGGCCGCCTGACGAAACCAATCGCCTTGACGAGGGGGCCTCCATCCCCTCGTGTTCGGCATTCACTATTTACCCGCGCTCCCGCCCCCCTAAACATCTCGCGTCCGCCGCTTCCCGCAGGACTGAACCGGCGTCACAGGAAGCCGTCTGCGGCATTACGGGAGGGCGTTTCCGGTGGTGGAACAGACGAGCTGGCCATGTTTCACGCTGCGGGCGCTGATCAGCTGGTCGGCGATTTGGCGAACCCGGCCGCTCGCTCCCCTTACGATCACGACCTCCAGGCAGTTCTCCTCATCCATATGAATGTGAGTCGTGCAGATGATGGCGTCGTAATGCTGGTGCTGAACCTCGGTGAGGAGGTGCGTCAGATCATGCGAATGGTGATTATAAACGAGTGTGATGGCGCCAATCACTTCCGCGCCCGCCTCGTTCCATTCCTCCGCCACGAGTTCGCGCCTCACCAGGTCCCGCAACGCTTCGGAGCGCGAGGTGTACCCTCGCTCATCGCAGAGCCGGTCGAACCGACCCAGTAATTCTTCCTCCATCGAGACGCCAAACCGCTCCAGCATAGTGGTCCGCATACCCCTTTCCGCGTCGCTGTTCAACTCCGGCGAGGACGAGTTCACCCTGATTATGTCGTTTGGGGCGCGGCGACGGAAAGCAGGGGGGGCGTCGGACCCACTGAATCGAAGCGGCCGCTCCGGGGTGTATTCCGAAGCGGCCGCCTGACGAAACCAATCGCCTTGACAAGGGGGCCTCCATCCCCTCGCGTTCGGCATTTATCATCTACCCGCGCTCCCGCCTTCCTAAACATCTCGGGCAGAGGTCTTTGGGCCGATTCAGGGCCCGCTGGTCGCCGGTTCCTCGATCTCATCGTTATGGCGAGTGACGCGCACGCGATGGATCCGACGGCTGTCCGCCTGCTCCACCGTCAGGGTCAGGCCATCAAACTCCACGGATTGGCCCGGCTCCGGCACGCGTCCCATCTGTCCGAACACGAAGCCGCCAATGGTGTCGAAGTCGTCCTCCGGCAGGTGACTTTTCATCCGTTCGTTCACGTCTTCCACGGGCGCCCGGCTGGCGAAGATCACCGTCCGCTCGTCCACGTCCACGAACGGCTCCTCCTCCACATCGGATTCATCCTTGATCTCGCCGACGATCTCTTCGAGCAGGTCTTCCAGCGTGACGAGGCCGGAGGTCCCGCCATACTCGTCCACCACGATGGCGATGGGGATGCTGCTCTGGCGAAACTCGGCGAGCAGGTCGAGGAGGCGCTTGTTTTCCGGGATGAAGTGCGGCTCGCGAAGCGGGAGGTCGCGCAGGGTGAGGCGCGAAATGTCGCCATTACGATAAGCGCGGATTACGTCGCGGGCGTGCACGATGCCGACGATGCGGTCTATCGAGTCCTCATACAGGGGGATGCGCGAGTGCCCCTGTTCCAGAATCGCCTCCAGCAGGTCGTCCACCGGGCGACTGATTTCCACGGCGGTGAGATCCATGCGGGGCACCATCACTTCGCGGACCACCATATCGGTGGCGGTGAGGACGCCGCGAATCATATCCTGTTCCTCAGGTTCGATTTCGCCCGACTCCACGCCTCCGGCGGCCATCATTTTGATCTCTTCCTCGGCCTCCATCGGGGAGCGCGAGTTGGTTCCGGCGCCCGCGCGAGGGACGAACAGGTGGCTGAGGCGATCAATGCCCTGGAACAGCGGATAGATGATCGCCGTGAACAGGCCCACCCACCACCCGGAGAAGAGGGCCACGCGGTCAGGACGCTGCGCGGCGATCACCTTGGGGATGATCTCGCCGAAGAGGAGGAGCAGAAAGACTCCGCCGAGGACCGTGAGCAGCCCGGCGTACGGCTGCACGGTGGGCCGATGCGCGAAGCCATGGATAATGAGCGCGTTGCCTTCCACGGCGATAGCCAGCGTCACCAGCGTCTTGACGACCTGAAGGGCCGTGAGGAAGGAGACGGGCCGCTCCAGCAGCCGCAGCACATAACTCGCGCGCTTGTTGCCCTCCTCCGCCAGGGTCGTCATGCGGCCCCGCCCCACCGAACGCAGCGCGGTCTCGGCGGCGGCGAACAGCGCGTGCGCCACAAACAGCGCCACCAGCGCCACCCAGGGGCCAGGACCGCCTCCCATCCCGCCCCACAACCCGTTCGGGGACGCCGCCTGCGAGGAAGGCGCGAGGACCTGCTGCGCGATCATCAGGACGAAGAGGACCGGAACTCCTCTCACGAGGAAGCGCCCCTTCAGGGGCCAGGTACTTCCGGGGTCCTCCGAGCGTTGATTTCCTTCGGACAAATAGTTCTCCCTGGGTCATGCGCGGGACGGGGATGAGATGCGATGGACGGGTGACGCCCACGCTCGACCGTTTCCCGGTCCACGCTATCGTATAAAGTTTAGCATGAGGCGCGGCAGGACCTGGAACATCAGCAGGGTGACGAGGATGCCCAAAATCGCGCCGAACACTGTCTCCTGCACGGTATGGATATTCCCTTCAATCCGACTTTGAGAAACCAGCAGCGCCAGCAGAAAGCCGATCACCGCCGCCGTCCAGTTGGCGGAGGTGTACCCGATGACGGACGCGAAGAAGAACGCGAGCGCGGAATGGCCGCTCACCACGCCGCCCTGGAGATAGGTTCCCTTGCGGCCCTTCACCTTCCAGATCAGCACGGCGATGAGGAGAATGGTGAGCGCCACCGTCAGCGCCAGGAACCCATCCGCCACCTGCGGATTGCCCTGGATATGCTGCGAATACGGGTGGACAAAGTTTCCGATGGCGGTTTTGATCTTCCTCGCGTCAATGAAGAGGTATCCGCCCACCGCCAGGGCGTTGAGGGTGGAGATGAGCACCGCTCCGGCGGCGATATCCTTGGCATGCTTGGCCAGCGGATGATACTTGTCGGTGTACAGGTTGACCGCCGACTCCAGCGCGGTGTTGAACATTTCGCAGATGAGAACAAGCGAGATGGCGAAGAAGAGCAGCAGGAATTGAATGCGATTCAGATTGAACAGCTGAGCGAGGATGAGGACGGTGATGACCATCCAGAAGTGAAACCGCACGTGTCGTTGCGTGTGAAAGGCGTGCAGCAGGCCGTCCAGCGCGTGCCGAAAGGCTTGCAGACTGTTTCGGGCGCGCACGACTACGCCTCCATCCCGGCGATGGGGGGAGCATCGGCGGCGAGGCGTCGGTTCGCGTGTTCCCAGATGCTGTTCGGCCCCAGGAGGGCGGTTTCGTGGTCTCGCATGACGGCGCGGTCATCCTCGTCGGTGTGGTCGTAGCCGATCAGGTGCAGCAGCCCATGAACCAGCAGGGCTTCGACTTCGTGTTGCAGGCTCCATCCTACGGTATCGGCTTGTCGGCGCGCGGTCTCAATGGAGATCACCACATCGCCCAGCAGATGCGGCAGCGCATCGTCGGTCATCCCCCAGGGCAGCGCGGGACCCTCCTCCTGAGGGAAGGAGAGGACATCCGTGGGCGCGTCCTCGCCGCGATGGTCCCGGTTGAGGGCCTGGATGGTGGCGTCGTCACACAGGAGGAGGCTCACTTCCTGGGTCGGCGCGCGGTGTTCAGCTCGCAACAGCCGGGCGGTCAGAGTCCTCAATCGGCGTCGGTTCAGCTCCGGCGTCCGCGCCTGATTTTGAATCGAAAGCGGCATACTTGAGGGCTTTCTTCGCTTCGGTGGTGGTAATCACCTTGGGATAATCGATGCGGGTGTGGAGCATGGCCGTCAGCACGCGGGCGAACGAGCGGGAGATGCGCTCCACATCCCGGAGGGTGAGATCGCATTCATCCAATTGGCCGTCGTTGAGGCGGCTGCGGAAGATGCGCTCCACCAAGTCCTCGATGCCGCCAGGAGTCGGCTTCTTCAGCACGCGCGAGGCGGCTTCCACGCTGTCGGCGAGCATGAGCAGGGCCGTCTCCTTGCTTTGCGGCCGGGGACCGTCGTAGCGGAACTGCTGCTCCAGCTCGGCGCTGGGACCCTGCTCCCCCGCCGCCTGATGATAGAAGTAGGTGACGAGGCCGGTGCCGTGATGCTCGCGGATGCCGTCCAGCAGCGGCGGCGGCAGCCGGAGATCGCGCGCCATATCGAGGCCGTCGCGGACGTGCGCGGCGATCACCAGCATGCTCAACGAGGCGTTCAGCCGGTCGTGGACGTTTTCCACCCGCTGATTCTCGATGAAGAACTGAGGACGGCGCAACTTGCCAATGTCGTGGTAGTACGCCATCGCGCGGGTGAGAAGCGGGTCGGCGCCCACGTCCTCCGCCGCGCCTTCGCACAAGTTGGCCACCACCATGCTGTGGTGATAGGTCCCCGGCGCTTCCATGAGGAGGCGTTTCAGGATGGGGCGGTTGGTGTCGCACAGTTCCAGCAGGCCAACGTGCGTCACCACGCCAAAGGGACGTTCCAGCGCCGCGATGCCGAACCAGAACAGCCCGGCGGAGCCAATGCCACAACCGAACGCCCAGCCGATGCCCTCCAGGAAACTGCTGCGGATGTCTCCCGCAAAGCCGCTCAGCAGCAGCACGGTGATGAGATTGACGCCCGTGAGCGTGGCGCCCATGCGGAGGAGGGAACTCCGGTCTCGCAGGTGGGAAGCGGTGTAGATTCCGGCGAGGCTGCTGACGAAGGCGGCCATGACGAACCGCAGCTCGATATCGAGGCTGATGCCGGTGCCCACCGCGAGCAGGGCCGCCATCGGCACCGCGACGTGGGGGCCGACCAGTGCGCTGACGATCATGGCGGCGGTGCAGACCCAGAGGCTGTCCAGGTACCCGATGGAACTGCTGTTGATCTTCAGGCCGAGGACGCTGGTGCCGATTTTGAGGCCCAGCACGCTGACCGCGACCAGAATGGCGATGAGCAACAGGCGATGGAAGTCGTTGAAAACTTTGGGGTCGTACTCTCTCAGATAGAGGCTGAAGAGCACGATGAGGCCCGCGAGGATGAGGCCCAGATAGACGACGCGGGAGAGATCAAAGGCAGGCTTCTGAAGGCCGAGCGCCAGTAGCTTCTCGATGTGCGCCGCCGTGACCGGCTCGTCCTTGTTGAGCAGTATCTCGCCGCGCAGGATTTGCCGGGGCACGGGGCGGACACTCATGCGCTCATCGTCGCGCAGTCGCTCGGTGCGGTCACTATCCAGGGAGCGATTGGGACGCAGGGTCGCTCCGGCGAGATCGGCGAGCGCGAGGCGTTCGGCGGGGGAGAAGGCGGGCAGGGTCCGCGCGTCGGTGGAGATTCGGAGGCGGGCGCGCGGCAGGTCCGAAGGCATATTGCGGATGTCTTCGCTCATGGCGCCTTCCACGAGTCGCTCGGTGGCGGAGCGCAGGGCGTTAAGGCTGTCCGGCGGGGCCGCAAGGAGGAGACGCAGAGTCGTGTCGGTGGCGGCGACGGGCAGACGGTCCTTCAGGCGCGCCAGAGCGCTGTCGGGGGGCGCGGCGCGGCGGGCGGAGGGGAGGGGCGCGGCGGCCTCCTCCACCAGGGAGAACGTTTTGCGGACGGTCTCCATCGCGTCGGAGGTGGAGTAGGGGATTTCGTTGTAGACGTTGGGAACCCGTCGCGCCGCTTCCTCGCGCAGGCGCTGGGTCTCCGTCACGCTGATGTACTCGACGGTGCGATGGGCGCGAATCTCTTCCGGGCTGAGGTCGCCGATCTGAAGCGTCACTTTATCGGGAGTCAGGTTGGAAGACAGGAGCAGCGTGAGCAGGAGGACCAGGCAGCCCGCCAGCCATGCCCGTTTCGGTTCGCCGATCCGCTGAAGGAGCGGTCGAAGAGGGGCCAGCTGGGTCTTCAGGCGCGTGATCACGGAGAGGTGGGGCATCCCGCCTCCTTAAGTCGTGAAGTCATGAAAAAGGCGTGTTCGGGAGGAAGCCGACGTGGAATCGGCCCCGCCGCCGAGAGTGCGCTGCCCCGCGCCCCCTTCCCATGGGACGGAAAAGAGGCGGCGGCGGTCGCGCCGAGCGGGGGGCCGATGCGTGCGTGTGGAGTGATTGCCCTTATTTGGTGTCGGTTTGCGCCTGCTTCGCCAGCTTACGACGGCGAGCGGCGGCGGCCCGACGGCGCTTGTCGCTCGGTTTCTCGTAAAACTCGTGTTCACGAGCTTCCTTGAGAACTCCCGCTTCCTGTATTTGCTTCTTAAAGCGCTTGAGCGCCTGATCAATCGATTCGTTCGGTTTGAGTTGGACCTGAGCCACGTTCATCCCTCCCTTCGGTTAGGGCGAGCGCGCCTCCCTCGCGGATACGACAAGGAGAAGCGCGGCACGGGTACCGCCGGTAGTGGCGACCCGCATGAACGCAGCGCCTACGGCGAACTGACGGGGTCCCTCGCCTGGCATGCGCCGGACGTGACCCCGCTCCCACACAATAGCCCGATTTTGAGCCATTATAGAAGTTCCCTGGCGCCGAAGTCAACCGCAGCGCTGCGCGCGGGTGTGGTTCAAAGTTTTGCGGGCGGGAGAGAGGGAGCGGTTACGGCGAGCGACAGACTGAAGTCCTTCGCTCAGAGCCTTCGGCTAAGCGTCCGCCTACGCGGACGCCTCTCTTCCTCACCCTCCTGATGTTGCGGGAGCGGCCCGGACACAGGGAGTTCCTGTCTCGGAGGCTCAGAGGTCCGGG
>JBBRGS010000068.1:0-16995 GCA_038240635.1 Armatimonadota bacterium | reverse complement strand
TGGCCCATGCTCTACGTCGTCCTCGCCATGATGGCGCTGGGGCAGGGGATGTTTGTCCCGGCGGTGAACGGACTGGTGTCGCGGCGCGCCGGCAGCGAGGAGCAGGGCGTGGTCCTGGGCGCCACCCAGTCGCTGGCGAGTCTGGCGCGGGTCATCGGTCCGCTTTGGGCCGGGTGGACCTATCACGCCTTCAGCCCGGTCGCGTCATACAACACGGCGGCGGCGATCCTGATCCTGGGATTCGCGGCGTCGCTGGGGTTCAATCGCTCGTAACCGATTCCCTGACGTTTGGGAGACCTCATGAAACTATCCCTACAAACCGGCCTCATTCCCGGCAAATCGTTGCAGGACAAACTGAAGTGGGCCGCCGACCATGGCGTGGACGGCGTGGAGATCAGCGCCTGGGAGTACCGACCGGAGCGGTTCGACGACGCCCGCCGGGACTTCGAGAACAGCCCGCTGCCCGTCTCCAGCATCTGCGGCAACGCCAGTTTCGACTTCCTCGATCCCGACCCCGCCAAACGTCGCAAAAGCATGGACGAGTGCAAGCAGTACCTCGGCCTGGCGGGCAGCCTCGGCGCCGTGGGGCAGATCGTTCCCCCCATCTTCGGCGGGCCGCGCATCAACGACCTCTCGCCTCTCGAATCCGCCCTCTCCCTGGAGAAGCGCCTCCTGGTCGAACTGTGCAAGGAGCTGGGCGACGCGGCGGCGGAGGCGGGCACGCTCTTCATGCTGGAGCCGCTCAACCGCTACGAGCAGCACCTCCTCCGCCGACAGGCCGACGGCGCGGAGATTTGCCAGCTGTGCGGCCACCCCAACGTCGCCATCATCGCGGACTTCTTCCATATGCACATCGAGGAGACGGACTCACCGCAGGCCATCCGCGACAACGGCGACTACATCAAACACGTTCACCTCGCCGACAACACGCGCATGGAGCCGGGCACGGGCGATATTGATTACGTGGCCGGGTGCAAGGCCCTGCGCGATATCGGGTTCACGGGCTACATGGCGTACGAGTGCGGCGTGAGTGGCGACAACCCTGCCGCCTCGCTGGAAAAGAGCCTGAACTATATGCGGGGCTGTATCGCGAAGGCCGCCGCCTGACCCTCCGGGGCAGACGCCGGGCGATCCGGGCGCTGCGTCCCGTTCATCTCCGCCGCGCGGGTCCGGTATCGGGTCGGCGCGGCTCTCGTTTGTCGGGGGGACGGCTCGAATGGAAGATGCCCAGCTGGACGAATCGCTGACGCCGCCGACTGATGCGGCCCTCGCCGGGAGCGCGGAGCGGCTAATGGAACACGTTCACGCCATGGCCGGGGTCGGCTCGCGGTTCTGGCGGGCGCCGGGCTACGAGACCGCGATGCGATACGCGGAGGAGCGCTTCCGGCAGTGGGGCTATACCACGCGGCGGCAGCCATTCACCGTGAAGGGTATGACGACCTCCGAAAACCTGATCGTGGATCCGCCCGGCGCCGAAGACCGTCCGCCGCGCCGCCTCCTGTGCGCTCACCTCGACTCCTTCGCGAAGCACGCAAAAGAGGGAGGCGCGGCCCCCGGCGCGGACGACAACGCCAGCGGGTGCGCCCTCGTCCTGGAGACGGCCCGGCGGCTGGCGGAGCATGGCGCGCCGGGGGACCTTCGCTTCGGCCTCTTCGGCGCGGAAGAACTGGGCATGATCGGCAGCGCCCACACGGTGGCCCAACTCTCCCGCGCCGACCGTGACGCCCTCACCGAAGTCTGGGTCCTCGACCAGATCGGGCGCGATACCCGGCCCCAGCCCACCCTGAAACTCGAAGGCCGGGCAGGCCTCAGCGACCCGTTGACGGCGCGGGCGGAAGTGGCGGCCCCGGAGGCCGGTCTCCTCACGGTGCGGGCGGAGTATGAGCCGTACGGCAGCGATCATATGTCGTTCCTCGACGCCATGCTTCCCACGCTGCTGCTCATCCAGCCCGACGACGAGGACGACCCAATGAACCACACGGCGGGCGACACTCCCGACCGGCTCGACCCGCTCTATATGGCGCGCGTCCTCGCGCTCCTCCTGCGGCTGCTCTCCCCGGCCTGAAGCGCGGGCAGCCGGGGCGGAAGCGTGTTCAGGTCGCGGAGGGAGCGCGCTCCGGGATCACTCCTCCACGGTGACCTTGAGCGGCAGGCCCTCACGGCTGCCCGGACCCGCCCACGCGACGATGTTGTTCGCCACGAGTTCGCACTTCTCCAGGTCGCCTTCATACACGACGGCCACGCCGGTGCGGTCCACGAGATAGGCGTACTCAAAGGCGGCGTCCACGCCGATGGAGAGCGTCTTCACCAGGGCGTGTATCACCTGGTCAAACGTGTGGCAGTCGCAATTGTGCAGCACGACCTTGCGCGGCAACAGCCAGCTCACACTGTCGTCGGTGGTCTCGTCGCGCTCGACTTCGGGGAGTAAGGTGGGGGACATCGGGGCGCCTCCTGCTTGTCGCATGGGGTCCATTCGGAGGAGCGGTCGGTTCGCGCCGGTTCTCCTGAATCGTTCTTCGAGGATAGAGTATCTATTAGGCCACCGCGCCGCGACTCCTTTCAAACCTGGCTGAGCGCCTTCAACACCCCCCATGATCCGATACCATCCCCTCCGCTCGCCGACATGGTATAATTGTGCAATCGCGAGGTAGGCCGCCGAATCGCGGGTTCGGGGCGCAGGAGGAGTGCAATCGTGAAGGGCTGGTTCGTATCTTTTCAGGACCGGGTGCTGCGAGACGACCGGGCCATCTCATGGGATGGCGCTTCGGGCGTCATGCGCATCGTCGGCCAGCCCAGGGTGGACCGCCTCCTGACCGACCTCCAACGCCTTTGCAAGGGCGCCCTGGACCGTTCCACCCACGACCGGTTTCAGCCCGCACAGCGTAAGCCCACCGCCAATCGCCTCGTCGTCGAATTGCTGATTGCCGGGCATGACCGCGCCGTCGCCCTCCAGAAAACGCTGGACGATGAGAAATTACACGACGAATTGGGCGCGGCCCTCACCACCTACGCCGTGGATCAGCAGTTCAAAATCCTCGGCGGACGGATCACCGTGGCCCCCTTCTGCGTTCAGGAAGCGAGCGCCGGCGCCAGCGAGGACCGGTTCACGGTCACCTGGAGCTGGGTGAGGGGCGTGGCCGAACCGAACGGCGACATGAAGCAACGCGCCACAATGAACCGCCCGAAGGACCCAGGTGTGATGAATTCGGGGCGAAAAACCCAGGTGTCCGGCGAAGGCATCGCGCAGCCCTTCATGCTCTGGATGAAGGACGGCGTAGCCCCCGTCACCTCCCGCCTCGTCTTCACCCCCTTCTACTTCGGGCGCGACAGCGAGGGCCTCCAGGTCGAACTTGACCTAAAGGGCGAGGAACTCATCTCTGGCGACCATTTCTCCATCCTCTATCTGGATCGCCTCGGCTTCACCCTCCGGGACAACAAGAGCCTCAACGGCACCCTCGTCCTTCGCGGCAACGAAGCCGTCCGCCTCTGGACCCCGGAACGGGAGCGCCAGGGCGTCACCGCCAAAGAGATGCGACTCCAGCGCCGCGATCTCATCCGCCTCGAACGGGGAACCCCCCGCAACAAGAAGGCCCTGCGCTTCGGGTTTACTCTGGAAGGCGACGACGACTCGCCCATCCCCGACGCTGACGACTTCGCCCAGCGCGGCATCAAACTCGCCGACGGGCGCGAATTATCGGCCCAGCGAATCAACACCGACGATTCAGGCGCGGTCACCGAGGAGTACACCCTGATGATCGGGGAGACGTATCTCGGCGCGTCTGTTACCGGCGGCGTCTGGAACGGCTACGACCCGAAGGACGATCAATTTCAGGGCGGTGAGGCCCTGGTCCGGGTGAGCAACCTGGTGCGGCGCTCCCTGACATGGCTGCGCAACGACGTAAGCGCGACAGTGAACCAGCAGCCGCTCGTCGTCGGCAAGCCGATGGAAATCAGCGACGGCAGCCTGCTCGAATACCAAGGCGCCAACGGGCAGGGGCGCAGTGTCCCGCTCACGACGATCCGCTTTCAGAAATCCGAATAAGCGATGATCGAAACCGTCCTGAACTGGCTGGTCCTTCTCACCACCGGCGCCCTCTTCGTCGGAGTGGCGTGGATGAGCTATCGCGACCTGCGCGCCACCTCCCCGGAGCCCGCCCCGTCCCCCTCGGCGACGATCCCCTTCATGGAGGAGGAGGCCGACCTGACTCCCGGCGACCGAGCGGGCGCGGAACCGGAACCGGGCGGGGCGCGGATGCGGGTGCAGTACAGCCGGGGCGGCCTCGTGGAACTCACGCAATGGATCACCGACGCCGGAGAGGCGCACCTCGGCACCGAAGCCGCCCCCATGCTGGCGGGACAGGGCATCCTCGTGCGGCACCTCAGCGTGACGCATGACGGCGCCGGGTTCCTTCTCCGCAACCGGGACGCAACTCGCCCCGTGCGCTGGGAAGACCGCCACGAGACCGGCGAACTGCTCCCCCTGGAGACGATGCCCCTGGGCGACGGCAAGGACCTCCTGCTGGGCGAATGGACCCTGGTGTGCAACCCCTTCGACGGAGAGGAGAACGCCGCATGAGCGCTAGCACCCTGCTGGAGGCTGACGGCTTCTCCCTCGCCCGCGCGGGCGCCGAGTCCGACGCCAATGAGGACCAGTTCGCCTTCGACTGCGGCGAAGGCCATCCCGAAGAGTGGGCCGATTTCGTGGCGGTTGTGGCGGACGGCGTGGGGTCCAGCCATGATCCCGCCACCGCCAGCCAGCTCGCGGTGGACGCCTGCCTCGCCTCGCTGAAGAACCGCTTCACGGAGCGCGTGGAGGAGTTCGCGGGCTTCGATGAGGCGCAGTTCGCGCAACTGCTGCGGGAGGCGCTGGCGCAGGCGCATCAGGCGGTCTTGCGGAAGGCGTCGGGTGGCTCCACCACGGCGGCGGTCGTCTGCGCTCAGGGCCGCTGGCTGCTGGCCGCCACGGTCGGCGACGCCCGCGCTTACCATTACACCGGCGGGCAACTCCGGCAACTCACGAACGATCAGGTGGACCGCTCCGGCGATCCCACCGATGTCCTGGGCGGGCGGACGGCGGCTCCCCAGGCCGAGGCGTACGCGCGGCGCTCCCTCTCCGGCGGGGACTGGATCGTCGTGTGCAGCGACGGCCTCACCAAAACCCTCTCCGTGGAGGACCTGGAGGCCATGCTCCGCGTCGCTCCCTCTCCGGCGGCGGTCGCGCGGGCGCTGACGAAACTCGCCCACAGCCGAAACGTTCCCGACGACGTGACCGCCGTGGTGGCGCGCGTCACTCAGGTCGGAGAGCCGTTTTGGGACGCGACTCTCCCCGGAGAGGGGAGTCGCTCGCCGTCGGCGTCCGGGGTGGAACGCTCCGCCCCTCCTCCGAAGGCGTCTCGCGCCGCCGCTCACATCAGCCCCGACCGCCCGTCTCGTTCGGAAGGAGTCGTACCGTTGCCTCAGGAGTCCCCCGAATGGAAGAACCTCTCCGCCGATCTGGAACGCCGAGTCACGCGGCTGGAGCGGAACGGCGGGAGCGGCCTCTCCCCGCAGGAGCTGGTCCGCATCGAGCGGGAGTTTCAGGACGTGCGCAACGCCATCGCCGATGTGGAGGAGCGCCAGCCGGCCAGCCGGAAATCCTCGCCCATGGTGACGCCTGGCGCCCTCGTGGCAGGAACGCTCGCGGTCCTGGGCCTTGTGATCGGCCTGACGCTGGGCGTCCTGCTGGGGCCGAAGTGGGCGCCGTCTTCCCGCGCGCCGGAGAAACCGCTCGCCGACAAGCCCGTGAAAGCGGCCCTCATCTATCCGGCTGATTACAGCGTCGCCCTTGATTATCAGCTGACCGACCGGGGAGTCGCCATCCGGTACCGTACGAAGCAGGGCGGGCAGAAGGTGGCGCTGTTCCCCTACGGCGGCGCGGGCGCCCCGGCCACCACGCTGGTCCTGAAAGCCGGGGAGGAGACCGCCTCCGATTCCTCCGTCTCCGCCACTGAGGTCTCCTCACGCTCGCCGGGTCGCTCCTCCTCGCGCCCGCCCGCCCGCGTCCCCCAATAAACAGGGTTCGGAAAGAGAGTCCCCTGAGTCCCCTGAGTCCCCTGAGTCCTCTGAGTCCCCTGAGTCCTCTGAGTCCCCTGAGTCCTCTGAGTCCTCTGAGTCCCCTGAGTCCTCTGAGTCCTCTGAGTCCCCTGAGTCCTCTGAGTCCCCTGAGTCCCCTGAGTCCTCTGAGTCCCCTGAGTCCTCTGAGTCCCTTCAGTCCCTTCAGTCCCCTCCCTCATGCCTTACTATTGCGACCAGTGTCACTTCGATGTTTCCCCCGCCCTGGAGACGAATATGTGCCCCAGTTGCGGGCAGAAGATGCGCCGGTGCCCATGGTGCGGTGAGACAATTCCCTGGGTCCACACCGCCCGCGTGACCCCCTGCTGTGGTCGTTCCGCCAAATATGTGCGTATCCAGGGCGCCAACGTGCCGCTCCTGTCGCGGGGGGAGGCGCTGGAAGACGGCCCGGTCTACTTCCGCATCGCCGAGGCGGTCTATCACACCGATTTTTCCACCGTCTACCGCGTCACGCCCGTGAAGCGACTGGGCGATCCGTTCGTTCTGGACGGCGAAGCGCCCCCCGCCTCCCTCTGCCTCAAGGAGTTTGTGACCGACCCTGGCGCGCCCAGGGACCCACTGCCCCCCGACGTGGCGGAGCGGCTGGCGAAACTGCGGCACCGGAACATCGTCCCCTTTTACAAGTCCTGGAGCGAGAACCATCGCCGGTTCACGCTGTCGGGCTGGGCGGATGGAGAGACCGCCGCTCAACGGTATTTGAACGCCCGGCAATCGGCGCCCGCTCCCGTCCTGCGGCGGATTGCGGAGGAAACGCTGGATGGACTCATGGCTCTGGCCGCCCCGGAGATCGGCCTGCTGCACGGCGACATCACGCCGTTCAATCTCGTCTTCGGGGAAGGGGATCGTCCGCTTCTGATTGACTTTGGCAGCCTGCAACGCCTCGACGCCGCCGAGCCTCCCCACGAATTCACTCCTCACTACGCGCCGCTGGAGTTCTATCCGCCGGAGCGTCTGCCGGAGACATGGCGAGACCGCGCGGACCTCGCGCCCGGCGCCGCATCGGATCGGTATATGCTCGGCGCCACGCTGACCGCTCTCGCCGTCGGCCTGGACGCCGCCGAGATTCAGCAGGAGACGGATCTGCCGGTGGTGGTCGCCGCCCCGGAGCGGGCCCTGGGCACGGCGCAGGCGAGGCTCGGCGCCCTGCGACCTGATCTGCCTCGCGCCTTCAACCTCTGGGTGGATGACATGCTCGCCCTGGCGCCTCAGGACCGGTTCGCGTCCCATGAGGCCGCCGCCAAAGCCCTCAAATCGGGCGCACGCGGCATGAACCGGGCAACGTCCGGCGGAGGGGCCGCGACCCCCCAAAGCGCCGCGCCTGGAGGGGCCTCCCGTCAGCTCCGGTACCCTCGCGGGAAAGGGTGGGGAGCCGTTCGCCGATTTTTCTCTCTGCCGGTCCTGCTGGCGCTGCTCGCCCTGTCGCTGCTGCTGCGCTACCCGTCCGCCCTGCGGCATCCTGGCCAACTGCCGAATCTGCTGCTGGCGGACATCGCGCTGCGTTCGGGGCAGCCTCAGGCGGCTCTGGACCGGCTGGATGGCGTCTCCGCCGACCCGCGCAGCTGGGACGCGCAGATTCTGTTGAGTGAAGCCCAGGAACGGCTGGGCGCGCGCCGAAACGCCCTGCAACGGCTCCGACGGGCCGCCGCCGAACCCGGAGCGCCGGGACGGGTGAAGCGCGCCTATCGCCGGGCCGCCCGCGACGCCGGGATCGCCTCCCTGAGCGACGGCCTGCGCGCCCTGAACCAGGGGGAACAGTACCGGGCGTACGTGCTGCTGACGCAGGCCACCGCGCTGGGCGCCCGGTCCGCTCTCGGAGACAAGGCGCTGATCCGGCTGGCGCTGGAGCGCGGGAAGACCCAGGAGGCGCGACAGGCCCTCGAACGCTACCTGGCGGCCCGGCCACAGTCGGGATGGGGCCATCTGCTGGCCGCACGACAGGCGCTGGCGGCGGACGACTGGCGCGCGGCTCACGAATACGTCGCGCGGGCGATGAAGGAAGCCGCTCGTCCTCCGGCGGAACAGACCGATCCGGTCCCCGCCGCTGAGGTCGCCGCCACCGTGAGGCGGGTCGCCTCCGCCCTCATCGCCTCCCTTCCGACAGACCCCCGGACGATCCGCAGCCGGGCGAAGGCGCAGGAGGCTCTGGAGCGGCTGGAGATGGCGCGGGACCTTCAACCGACCCTCGCCCTGGAGGAGCGCATCGCCCGGTATCGCGGCGGCCTGAACCGGCGGCTGTCCACGAACTGACCCCGCTCCCGCCGAAGGGCGACGCCTCTGTCACCCCTGCGCGCAATTGACGGCGCGGTACGCCGGTCCTACAATGCAGTGGCGCCGGAGGCCGGGCGGCGCGTCCGAATCGGCAAATCGTTTTGTGAAGGATTCCGAAGGGAGTGGGCTGGATGACGTGGTCTTATCACGGGTCTCAACAGGGGGGTAAAGCGGTTGGAGCGGTCCTCGTAGCTACCACGCTTCTGCTCATGGCGCCGCTGCGAGCCGCCAATTCACCAGCGACTCCGGCACAGGGTAAATCGGCGACTCCGGCGCTCGCCCCCGCCGCCCCGGCGCCCTCATCCCCGGCGGCCCCCGCCGAAGTGGCGACCCCCGCGACCCCGGTTTTGCCGCCCCCGCCCGCTCCCGGCGTGGTGGCGACGATCAACGGGCAGAATATCACCCGCGAGGAACTGACCCGCATCCTCCTCAAGGAGTACGGCAGCCCCGCGCTCGAACGTCTCATTGACCGCCGAGTCCTTGATCAGGCCGCCCAGAAACAAGGGATTGAGGTCACGCCGAAGGACCTTGATCTGATGTACGGCGCGCTTCGGGTGCAGGCCTCCCAGACGGTGGACAATTACGAGCGGCAGTACGGCCACGATTACGTGCTCGAAAACGTGGCCCGCCCGCAGTTCATCATCATGAAACTGGGCGAGAAACTGGTCAAGCCCGACATGAGCCAGTTCGATGAAGTCCGAGCGAGCCATATCCTCATTCGCCCGGATTCCTCCACCGCCGAAGCGGGCCGCCAAAAAGCCGACGCCGCCGCTCGCCAAAAAGCCGAGCAGGTCCTCGCCGAAGTGAAGGCTCCCGGCGCCGATTTCGCCGCGCTGGCCCGGAAGTACTCGGCGGACACCACTTCGGCGCTCAAGGGCGGAGACCTCGACTTCTTCACCAAAGGCCGCATGATGCCCGAATTCGAGGCCGCCGCCTTCAGCGCCAAACCCGGCGATATCGTCGGGCCGGTCAAGACCCTCTACGGCTATCACATCATCAAAATCACCGACCGGCGGGATGCGAGTTCCCTTTCTCCGGCGGAACTGGAAGCGAAACTCCTCAGCTACTATCGCACCAACGCGGGCGAGCCGATTCAGTCGTGGATCAATCGGCAGCGCCAGGAGGCCAAAATCCAGCGCTACTCCCTGGACGACGCCACCACTCCCTCAACCCCCGCTCCCGCCGCCCCGTAAGGCGCCCCAGATGCGGTGGGGACGAAGGCTGACACGGCTCCGGATGCGTCCGGGGCCGTGGTCGCGTCCGGGGGCGCCGAGCGGACGCTGGTCGAAGAACAAGCGCCCGGCGAGGCGGGAGTGGCGGAGGAGACCCCAGCGGCGCGCGAGGCAGGAGTGGCGCGCGAGCGCTCGAATCACGCCATAATACCCCGATCGCGTGGGCGTCCTCCGTAGTTCGTGGGGCTGAGCCGCCACCGCTTCGCCCCTCATGGGAGCCGTCTCATCCGATTCGCGTTGAACCCCCCCGCCTAATTCATGCCTGCCTGATGCTCGCCTGACCCGTCGCCTCACCGCGCCCTGCCGCTAATCGGCCCGCGCCGAGGCGACCGAGGAGAACCGCTTTGGCTCGACCTGTTACCCTCTTCACCGGCCAATGGGCCGATCTGCCCCTTGAAACGCTCGCCGAAAAGGCCGCCGCGTTCGGCTACGACGGCCTCGAACTCGCCTGCTGGGGCGATCACTTCGACGTGAAGCAAGCCACCGGCCCCGACGCGACCGCCTACTGCCAGTCGCGCCACGACATTCTCGCCCGGAATGGTCTCAAAATCTGGGCTATCTCCAACCACCTCGTGGGGCAGGCTGTCCTCGACGTGATTGACGAGCGCCACAAAGCCATCGTCCCCGAACACGTCTGGGGCGACGGCGATCCGGCGGGCGTTAACCAGCGCGCCGCTGACGAGATGAAACTCACCGCACAGGCCGCCAAAAACCTCGGCGTGGGGATCGTCAACGGCTTCACCGGCTCCTCCATCTGGAGCCTCCTCTACTCGTTCCCGCCCGTGCTGCCCAAACAGATCGAAGCCGGCTACGAACTCCTCGCCGAACGGTGGAACCCGATCCTCGACGCCTTCCGAGACGCCGGAATCAAGTTCGGCCTCGAAGTCCATCCCACCGAAATCGCCTTCGACCTCGTGACCGCCGAGCGCGCCCTGGACGCCCTCAACCATCGCCCGGAGTTCGGCTTCAACTTCGACCCCAGCCACCTCGTCTACCAGGGCGTGGATTACGTCCGCTTCCTGTACGAGTTCGCCGACCGCATCTACCACGTCCACATGAAGGACGCCTTCACGTCTCCCACGCCCAAACGCAGCGGCGTCTTCGGCGGCCACCTCAACTTTGGGGACCGCGAGCGCTTCTGGGACTTCCGCTCCCTCGGCCACGGCTCGGTGGACTTCGAGGAGATCATTCGCGCCCTCAACCAGATCAACTACCAAGGGCCGCTCTCCGTGGAATGGGAAGACAGCGGCATGGACCGCGAGCATGGCGCCACCGAAGCCGCCGCGTTCGTCAAGCGGAGCGACTTCAAGCCGTCGGAGATCAAGTTCGACGCGGCGTTCGGCGACGAGTAGCTCCGCCAGGCGTTACGCGACAATAAGTAACCAGGGTTGTGACCATTAGAAGAAATGAAGGAGGAGAAGACCCTCTCGGTAAGAACGAGTCAGGTTGGCGCTGACTCGTTCAACCGGGAGGGTCCGAGGTCAGCGGGCTGTAATGCGAAGAGACCATGCCGTCCACGGGTCCCTCTCCTGTGGGAAAGGGGTAGCCGAAGGCCGGGGTGAGGCGCAAGGCCTTCGGAGGGTGAGGAAGACCGGTGCCCGCGCACGCGAACGCTCAGCCGCGGGCTTCGACCGTGGTTCTCAAATCGTATTGACAATGGAGTCCTCCATAGACCCTCTTCTTTAGTTTGGCTGACATACACAGAAGATCATGAGAGTTATTGAGCAGTTTGGGTTAAAATCTTTCGCTTTCAAAGGCAATAGAATCGGGTATGACAATAGGGTTATTTCTTATCAGTTACTCCGATCTCCTGATTAGCGGTAGCTCATTTGCATGAAAACCTGACCTGACGATTGAAGGTTAGGAGGGTAGGCCATGAACATTGACCATGATAATCTGCAAGAGTTTGCTGATGCGGAAAACTACGATCTTGAGGAAGACTCGGACACAGGCGTTGCGTTCTATGCCAACCTGGCGCACGAGACGGGAGGGCCAGCGCTGGAGATCGGTTGTGGCACGGGACGCGTCAGTATCTCCATAGCCAGCCAGGGTTTCGCTGTCACGGGATTGGACATCGTACCAGGGATGCTGGAGCGAGCACGGAGCAAATCGGCCTCGCTACTCGTCCGCTGGGTCGAAGGTGATGGGCGTGGCTTCGAACTGGAGGAACGGTTCCGGCTGATCTTTCTGACCGGAAACGCTTTTCAGCTATTCCTGACACGCACAGATCAGGAGGCGCTGCTGGAGCAGGCGCATCGACACCTTCATGACGATGGCCTGTTTGCTTTCGAGACCCGTAACCCCTGTTGGCGTCGGGGCGCAGTTCCTTCCCAGGGCGCCGGAGCGCGATCACACCCGCCCTTTCCCGATGCCGAGGGTCGGTTTGCCTATCTGGAGACCTGGAACGCGGAGGAGACCGATCCCCCCTGTACCGACAGTCGAGGGCGCCAGATTCATCGCTCCAGAACACAGGAGTATGACCACGTCTCTCAAATCCTGCAGTGGACCGGATACCGACGCTGGCAAGAAAACAGTCAGGAGCGGATGCATACCTCGCGCCTTGCAGTACGCTATACTTTCCCCCAGGAGTTGGAAGCGTTGTTGTACTACAACGGCTTTCAGAGAGAATGTTGCTACGGCGATTGGGATTATTCGCCTTTGACGGTTGACAGTCCCAGTATCATTTCAGTTTGCCGAAAGCGCACATGATCGTCACAAGCGGGTTCCGACCCACCCTTCGACAGATTTTACATTTTTGGGGTTTGTGAAAAAAAATAGCCATGCTGGTGCGGGTGGGGCGGTGAGGACCGAAACGCGAAAGGCTGGCTCAGCCTCGGCCCGCTGCCCTGGTCCATTCCGAGGGACTTGTTCATGCTGCGTAAGACACAACTCCCATCAGAATCCAATACGAATCAACAGTACTCTACAAGCGTCAAAAACGGCGTCAAGTGTCCATGGAGCTCTTAATATGAAGCTGGCAATCCTTCTACTTTTGGTCATTGCGGGGTCGGCAAAGGCGGACAAAAGGCTGTCTTCTCTGATAGACAACGATTCAACTCTACCCCGCAAAAAGGTCATTGAGTTCGGTTCAGATCACCCCTCGATTGAATATATCGCCACGCATTTTGCGGACATGGAGACCAGGCCGTTTGACGGCTTAGGCATTCAACTACCGGCGTCCGTTGGCGGCGGTGAAGTTTTTCGGGTCGATCTATGGAAGCGCGTCACCCCCCAGGCCAGGGCCGAAGCGCTCAAAAAGTTGGCCGCAATTCCTGCCGGCAAGACGCTGACCGACAACTTCATCGCGCTGTACGGCGCGTCATCCATGCGGTGGACTTCCGACGAGGACTGGAAATCGGTCGCCGACAATTTACGGTTCTGCGCGCAAGCGGCGCGAGCGGCCAGGTGTAAGGGCATCCTGTGGGATGCTGAGTCTTACGGCCAACGAAATCCCTGGCGATATCAGGACCAGCCCGATACGAAAGGGCATTCGTTCGCCGACTACAGCGCCGTTGTCCGCCGTCGCGGCGCTGAAATGGTAAAAGCGCTCCAGAGCGAATTTCCGAATTTGGTGATATTGTCGCTTCGACAACTTTCAGACTTCCAACGGGGATCACCGTTTTCCGCAAAATTGTTTGGCGAACCTAATCCGAAGGTTCGTGATGACATTCAACGAAATTCCTGGTGGGCGCTCCACATCCCCTTCACGGTGGGGATGGTTGAAGGCTTGCAGGGAACGGCCGTCCTGCATGATGGCAATGAAGAAGCCTATTATTACAGTTCGGCCATCGAGTTTTACCAGATTATATGCCAACTTCGGACGGAAGCAGCCGAGCTGCTGATGCCGGCGAGCCTGCGTGACAAATTTGCAACTAAATATCGAATAGGGCACGCCGTTTCGACCGATTATACATCGGGACGCTGGGACGGACTGCTCAAGAGCTTTCCGGTCGCCCTGACAGGTCAGGGCAAGGTTTTAAGCCCTGAACAGCGGGCACGCTGGTTTGAGCACAACCTGTACCACGGACTCTCGGCAGCTGATGAATATGTGTGGGTATACACGGAACACGCCAGTTGGTGGGAGGGAAGCAATATTCCACCGGGCTACGAAGAGGCCATTCGTTCGGCCAGGTCCAAAGTATCCGCGGGTCAACCGCTGGGTTTCCAGGTGGATGAAATGCTGAAAGACGCCCGAGCGGTTGCGGAAAAAACTCTGAAGTGACGGGGACGGTTAAAAAGGAACTACCAACTATGACCACGCCACTGATCCATTCTCAGTCCCGAAGAGACTTCCTTAAACTCAGCGCCGGAATCGGAGCCGCAGGGACGTTGGACGGTACGAGCCTCATGGCGCAGAACCCGGTGGCCGACGACCTGGCGTCCGTGAGCGCGAAGCCGATGGCGGTGGTCCGTGTGGTCTTCGTCGGGGTCGGCGCCAAGGGATCGGAGCATCTCGCAAACTTGTTGACCCTGCCCGGAGTGGAACTGCGCGCCGTGTGCGCCATTCACGAGGCGGCCTGCGCGAAGGCGCTGCGAACGCCGGGCAAGACGATTACAACGCCCGATCTGCTTGTTTCCTACGGAGACGAATTATGACACGACTGGCGTTAATCGGCTGCGGCAGGGTAGTATTTACAAAGCAAAGCATTTCTATGCTCAGAAAGCCTTAGTGGGGCTCGAATTACGATTTTTCAGGGCGATTAAATTGATTAGAAAGGTAGACCATGAAACCTGTTCGGATGAAGATTCTGGTAATTGCATTCGGTATCGTGGGCCTCGCCGTTGCTGATTGCCGTTCGCACGCACAACCCGGTGCGGCCCCGCCGGTCGCGCGCATCACGCCTGCGCAGTGGCTCCAGCGCCAGCCGAAACCGATTTTTAAACCCGATCATACCATGCCGCGCCTGACACGCTATGGTTGGGATTTGCCGTTTGAGGCGAAAGTGGAGTTGACCGAAAACTGGAACTATGTCCTGCAAACGGGCTATCTGACCGACGAGACCGTCAAACGTGCGTTAAATGACCCGGAAAGCATGGAAGCCAAAATGGTGGCGCTGACACTTTCCAACCCCAGGAAACATCCGCTGGGCGTCATCCTTTCGCGCGACGAGCCGCCCCACCCCGCGACGGAAACCTTTTTGCGCGACGCCGAGGGCAAACTCATCGCGGGCAACACTTACAGCCCCCTCAATCCACAAAGCGTGCTCGACCAGATGGCCGAACTGCGTGCGCGTCCTTTGAGGGAGTTACGGAAAAAAGCGCCGATCACCATTATTCTCAATGGCGGCGAATATGGTCTGGGCGTCCTCGGCTTCATGCAAAAGCAGGCTGAACGCGATCCCAAAGTCGTGGCTGCCAAAGGTGAAAAGGATTGGTTCAGCTTCATCTCCAAAGCCAAAGCGCGGGAACGGCAGACCATCGCCGATGCCGTCCGCAAAGCGGTTCCCGACCGCAACCTGTACATCTATTACGGCTCCGGCAACGTGGAGCGCAACCGTTTCGGCAGCTGGAGCGATTGGGGCTATGACGACACTTATGCGTTGAACGCCACTGACCTGCCGTCCAACGAATATTATTACAAGCACTTCAATAGCGGTTACCTGCCGGATGCGGGCGGCAATGACCTGTTGACTCGTGCGCTGAATGCTGTCGGCTTTCAAATCGCGCACAACAAGCATTACTCTTACGACTGGCTTTCTGCGGGCTGGGTTGACGAGACCGATGACCACGGCAATCCACTGCCATCGGCGGCGTCAAAATCCGCCGATGGCGCGCAAAAGCCGCAGTTGCAGGAAGGCAACGCAGCGGCTCTGGTTGATCCCAACGCGGGCCAACTCAGCCCGATGACGTTGTATACGGGCTTTCTGAAATGCCTGTTCACCAGTGGCATGTTAGGGGGCAACGCGGGTTATTATGCGTTGCCAATCGGAGGCTTCGACGCTGCTTTCCCTGCCGATAAACCCGCGCATTATCTGCCGCAAATGACGACGCTTGCGTATGTGCAGGCGCTGTTTTCCTATCTCGAAGACGATTTGCGCCACAGCGATTTGCTGCCCGGCCCAAACCGGCACGTCTGGTCGAAAGATCAAGCCGCCTATGAATTTCCCAAGGGCAGTGTAGGCGTGCGAGTGCTGGCGCGCAAACACCGCACGAAAAACCTGTGGCTGATAACCGCCTGGGCCGCCGATGGCGTGGAGCGCCCGGTTAAAGTCGCCATTCCGCAACTCGGCGAAGTCACACTTTTGGCGCGTGCGGCGGGCAGCGTCTACACCGCGACTTTGAAGGGCAAAAATCCGCAATTGGTGTTGAATGACCCGGACGCGATGCTGCCGACGGTCAAAGGCTTTAGGCCGCAGAAGATGCCGACGGTCAAAGGCGTTATGCCGCAGAAGACGACGACGGCGCAGACTCTGACGTCTTTCAAAGCGCCGGGCACGCCGCAAGCGGAACCAGTTTCTACAGGCATTTCACCGCGCTGGACGCCCAGATCGAACGTTACTTCCTTACCGGGAAGCCACCCGTTCCGCCGGGAGCGTACACTGCTGACAACGCTGACCGTTGCCGCCTGCATGAACGCCTTGCAGACGCCGGGACAGACGATTGCGACGCCCGGTCTGCTTGTTTCCTACGGAGGCGAATGATGACACGACTGGCGTTAATCGGCTGCGGCATCATGGGCGCCGCCCACGAGCAGCGTTTCGACCGGATCGCCGGCCGCATGAAGGTGGTCGCGTGCGTGGACATTGACGAAGATCGGGCGAGCCAGGCCGCGCACGCACTCGGAGCGCAAACCGCAACCCCCGACTTTCGCGCGGTTCTGCCCGAGGTGGACGCCGTCTTGATTGCGCTCCCCCACCATCTTCATCACCCCGTCGGAATGGAATGCCTGCGCGCCGGCAAGCACGTGCTGATGGAAAAACCGCTCGCCAACACGGAGCGCGAGTGTCAGGACCTGATCGCCGAGGCCGAACGGCAGGGCGTCGTGCTGATGGTCGCCTACGTGCAGCGGTATCACCCGCTCAGCGTTCGCATGGGCGAACTCATCAAGGCAAAAACTTATGGCGACACCTTTCACGTTTCGCTGTGGACCGAGCAGTTTACGAAAGTCGGCGGCGCGGATTCGTGGCATCATCGGGCCGACACGCTGGGCGGCGGGCAACTGTTTTCGCATGGCTGCCATTACGTTGATTTGCTGCTCGACTGGCTCGGAGAACCCGTCAGCGGCGCGCACCTGGGAACGAATTTCGGCACGCCCTGGATGGAGCGCGAAGGCACCAGTGACGTGTCGCTCAAGTTCGCGTCCGGCGCGGTCGGCTACCACGGGGCGACCTGGGGGGCGCGCGGAACCCGGCTCGGCTACGCGTTCCACGCGCACGCGACCGAG
>JBBRGS010000067.1:0-17015 GCA_038240635.1 Armatimonadota bacterium | reverse complement strand
GCAGGGCTATAACCTCACGGGTCCCACGCGAGACCTGGCTATGCCCCCCGCGTTCGTTCAGGCGGTGGATCGAGCGGTGGGGACCGGGCGCCTCTGGGTCGTTGTTCCCGAATGGCCACTCGACCGCGCGCCGAGAGCCGTTCTCCCGCCCAACCTTGCGATGCGCGGCGGCTGGCCGGAAGTCGGTGGCTATGAGGGCGCCTACCTCCGCGCAACCAAGGAGCGAATCAACGCCTGGCAGGGCCATGACGCCAGTCCGCCCACCAACGGCAACATGGTCACGCCGACCGCCCTCGCTTCACCGTTGATGCGCGAGATGGCCGTGAGCGCGGTCCTCACTCCCGCGCCGCTGCCGGAGGAGTTGGCAAAAGCGGTGGGGCTGAACCGAACGAGTGAAGGCGCCGGATGGGTCTTGTACGCCGTCCTCGCGCCGAAGCCTCGCGCCGCCTTCCATGCCTTGTGGCCGCCTCCGCCCGGCGCGCGAGGGAAGCCTCTCGCCTTCCGGGAGTCGCCGAGCAATCCTAATGTCGTCACGATTTTAACAGCGGAGCCGGTGGCCGGACTGGTTCTGCTGAGAGACGCCAACGCCGACGGCTGGGAAGCGAGCGTGGACGGCGTTCCGACGCCCCCCCTGCCTCAGACCGCCGCTCTGGGCCGCGCCGTGCGCGTGAAGCCGGGCCATCACACCGTCACCTGGGAGTACTGCCCCCGCGAACTGGCTCAGGGGTGGCGCTGGGCGGGCGCGGGAGCGGTGGGCCTCCTCGCGCTGCTGCTGTCCGCCGGAGCGAGCGCCCGACGCCGCACTGAAGGACCTACCGACGCCGACGCGGCAGCCGCCACAGAGACCGACGGCTCGGCGCATCGGGTCTGGTGATCGGTGGCGGCGGTGGTTGAAGGTCCCCCAGTCGCATCAGGTCGTAGATGCGCTGGAGGAGGCGGGCATTTTCGTCCTGGAGACGGGCGTTCTCGGCTTGCAGCGCCGTGAGTTCCGCCTGCTGCGCCGGAAGCGTCTCAATGGCTGGGACCTCTACGCGGTCTGAGGCCACCGCCGGGGTCGTCTCGGCATACTCCGGCGCGGGAGGGACTTCAGGCGGGAGGCGTTCATCGTCCGCTTCCGCCTCAGGAATGGCTTCCTCCTGAAGGAGTTCCTTTTCCTCAATCTCCTCGGCAGGGATGCAGGAGAACGTCGGCGCGGCGGGAGTGCGGGGCGCCGAAACGAGCCGCGAGGACCGGAAGTCGCACGCTGTGCAGCGGAGGGAGCCGTCCACCTCTTCCAGCACGCCGCCACAGACTCGCGGGCACGAGTGTCCGGCCTGAAACCCCAGCGCGGTCATGACGCCACCCCGCTGCCGTCGTGGAGGGAGCCACACGGAGGGCGGCGTCGGCTCTTCGTCATGTTCAGCCGTCTCCCTCCGTGGCGGGAAAAACGGTTCCTCGGTCGGCGATTCCTCCTCCTCAACGCGGGGAGCGGGAGGCGTCTCCGCTTCGGTCGCCGAGGACGCCGCCGTAGGAGGGGCCTCTGGCGCAGGCGGGGGGGGGGCGGGCTGGAGAAGCGGTTCGGACCAGGCGCAGTCGAGGCAGAGCCAGAGGGCGCCCACCGGCGCGAGGGAAGTGTGGCAGCGCGGGCACCGGGGCGGAACCGGCTCGGAGGCGACGCGCGGCCTGGGAGCCTCCGAGGGGTTCGTCCCGGCGCAAATGGCTTCACCGGATTGAGGGGTTCCTCCGTTCATGCCTGCTCCAGGTTCGCCTCATGGCTGCGGGAAATCTCATGGTCATCGGGAAAGCCGGACGTTACCACCATCGCCACCGCCAACATTGCCGCGCTCGGAGAGGGGTCGCTACAATACGGCGGCGCCGCTCGCCCAGGATCATCTTTCCTTACCCCGCAGGACAATGGCGCCGCCGGAGGTCCTCGTGAATCGCATCCGTAAAGCCGTCATCACCGCCGCAGGCCGAGGCACCCGGCACTTCCCCGCCACCCGTTCCGTGCAGAAAGAGCTCTTCCCTTTGGTGGACCGGGACGGCGTGACGAAGCCGGTCCTTCAGATTGTGGTCGAGGAAGCGCTGGAATCGGGCATCGAGAAGGTCTGCATCGTCTGTTCGCCCCTCTCCATTGTGCCGATCCGGGAGCATTTTGCCCCGGTGACGGCGGAGTTAAGGGCCTCTTTCGCCTCGAAGCCGCAGGCCCTTGCGGAGGCGGATCGGCTGGAGCGGATTGCAGAGGCCGTGGAATTTGTGGTGCAGCCCGAACCGGACGGCTACGGCGATGCGGTGCTTTGTTCCCGGCCCTTTGTGGGAGACGAGCCGTTCCTGCTCCTCCTTGGTGATCATTTGTACGCATCGCAAACCGGCGAGCGGTGTTCCGCTACCGTGCTTCATGCTTTTCATCGGCTGAACGCGCCGGTCTCCGGAGTCACCCTGACCCCTATGGATCAGCTCCGCCTCTTTGGCGTGGTCACGGGCGACCGAGTGGAGGGGGAGCCGCCCACTTATCGCGTACGCGATATGGTGGAGAAGCCGACCCCGGATGTCGCTCGAACCCGCTTGCGCACCGCCGGGGTCGCCGAGGACCTGTATCTTTCATTTTTCGGGATGCACGCGCTGCCCGCCCGTGTTTACGATCATTTAGCGGAACGCAAAGCCAGGGATTTACGTGAGTCGGGTGAAATCCAGCTCACCAGCTCACTGGAAGCGCTGGTCCGCGAGGGCGCCTACTACGCGGTGGAAGTTCCGGGCCTGCGCCTCGATATGGGCGTCCCGGAGGGCCTGACCTACACGCAGGCCGTGCTGGCGATGGCGTCGCCGTACCACGCGATTTTGGAGGATGTGGTGCGTCGCCAGGCCGACCTGCGCCAAAACCGCTGAAGCCTGCGCCCCCAGGAACCCTGGCCGGTTAATCCGGGCGCCTACCCGGTCGTCTTCAGGTGAGCGTCCAGGGCGGCGAGATACGCGCGAATACGACGTTCATTCACGCCAAAGTCGCCTTTGCCGACGCGGGATTTGGAGCGGACGTTCACCACGCTGCCGCCGTCGCCTTCAGGGGTGACATCCACCCAGATATCATCCACGAACGGCGTCATGGGCACGGGGGCGTCGGCGTGGAAGGAGCGGGTCGCCGGGTTGATGTCGCCGACCTTCCAGCCGGGTAAATCGTGCGCCACCAGCTGCGCGGCGAGGAAGACCGCGTCGGGTCCAATCGCGTAATGGCGCGGCTGAAGGTCCGGGTACTCAGGGGTCGCCCCTGTTTTTACATCATTGATCGGGGGCCAGCGAGTCGCCAGGGCGGCGAGACCGGCGGCGGCGCCCGCGCCCAGGAGCCAGCGTCCGAAGGGTCGTTTCATAGGAGGCGGCCTTTAGAGGAAGCGTCGGAAGTCGCGGTCGCCCAGCGGTTCGGCGGCGCGGGCGGCCTGTTCGGCGGACTGAGCCATCGCTTCCAGCCGGGCCACGCGCTCCGCCGTCGGGGGATGCGAGGAGAAGAGACCCGCCAGCGACTGGCCGGAGAGCGGATTGATGATGAACATGTGCGCTGTGGCGGGGGCGGCGTTCTCCATTGGGATGCGCTGCGCGGCGGCTTCGATCTTCCGCAGGGCGTTCGCCAGCGCGTGAGGCTTGCCACTGATCTCCGCTCCGCCCGCATCCGCCGCAAACTCCCGCGTGCGCGAAATCCACATATGGATCATGGAAGCGGCGATGGGCGCCAGGATGACCGTGGCCAGCAGCACAATGGGGTTAGCGCCATCGCGGGAGTCGCGTCGGTCTCCCCCGCCGAAGATCGCCGCGAACCTTGCGAATTGGGCCAGCATCATGACCGCGCCCGCTACAGTGGCGGCGACGGAGCTGATGAGAATGTCGCGGTGCTTCACGTGGGCGAGTTCGTGAGCCAGCACGCCTTCAAGTTCGTCGGTGGAGAGGAGGCGCATGATCCCCTGCGTGGCGGCGATGGCGGCGTGCTGAGGGTTGCGGCCCGTGGCGAAGGCGTTGGGCTGATCGTCAGGAAGGACGTACACCTTCGGTTTGGGCAGCCCGGCGTTGTGGCAGAGGCGGTCCACGATGGCGTGCAGTTCGGGGGCTTCATCCGGCGCGACCTCGCGGCCCCGATACATCGCCAGCACAATTTTATCGCTGAACCAGTAGCTCCCAAAATTCATGATTACAGCCATGCCAAAAGCGATGACCATGCCCTGATTACCGCCCAGCGTCTTCCCAATGACGAGAAAGAGGCCGGTCATCAGGCCGAGAAGCAGCGTGGTTTTGATCGCGTTTCCCATCGGTAAACAGTCCTCAACGATAGCGCAGAAGGAGGATGAAGTGGCTGGATCGCTTTCGAAAGCGAGCAGGCAACAGAGTGGGCGGAAGCGCGGCGCGCCGAACCCTGCTCAACGCTTCACAGAACGGGCGCCCATTGTTTTACCCATCTGTGAGACACCTCACACGCGCGGCGGTTCCCCGTCGGGATTGAGTCGCGCGAAGGCCGGAACCCCTGTGTGCGGAGCGCCGGCCCTGGCAGGTTTAAGAGCGGATTTCGGCTCAGTGGGCGGCTCTCGCCTCCTCGCGGCGCGCCTTTGCCTCCGCGACGATTTTGTCGGTGACGTGCGACGGGACTTCCTCGTAGTGCGAGAAGGCGGTTATGAAGGAGCCTCGCCCGCGCGTGATGGACCGCAGGTCAATCGCGTAACGCAGCACTTCGCTTTGGGGCGCCTGCGCCTTCACGATCTGCTTCCCTTTGCCCGCCGATTCCATCCCCTGCACACGGCCCCGCCGGGTGTTCAGGTCCCCGATCACGTCGCCCATCATCTCTTCGGGGACGACGACTTCGAGTTCCACGATGGGCTCCAGCAGCACAGGTTTCGCCTTCTCCGAAGCGGCGTGGAACGCGAGGAGGCCCGCCAGTTTGAACGCCAGTTCCGACGAATCCACGTTGTGAAATGAACCGTCCTGAACGGTGCATTTGAGGTCCACAACCTGGTATCCGGCGAGAATGCCGCGCGACATCGCCTCCTGCACGCCCGCGTCCACCGCCGGAATCCATTGGCGTGGGATGGCGCCGCCGACGATGGCGTCCACCCATTCGTATCCCGCTCCGTGTTCCAGTGGCTCGATGGTGATGGTGCAGTCGCCGAACTGGCCGCGCCCGCCGGTCTGCTTCTTGTGGCGGCCCTGCGCGGTCGCTTTCGCCTGAATGGTCTCCTTGTAGGCGACGCGCGGCTCCTCGGTGGTAACATCGGCGCCGAGTTTGTGAAGGTTTTCGATCAGCACGTCGAGATGAGTTTCGCCGAGGCCGGAGATGATGGTCTGACCGCTCGCGGCGTCCCGGTGCGTCTCGAAGGACGGGTCCTGCTCTTCCAGTCGGTGGAGCGCGGCGCCCATTTTGTCCTCATCGCCCTTGGTTTTGGCGACGATGGCGATGGAGAAGATCGGCGCGGGGAACTGAATCACGGGGAGGAGCAGCGGATGCGCCTTGTCGCAGAGGGTGTCGCCGGTGAGGGTAAACTGGAGTTTCGCCACCGCGCCGATGTCCCCCGCCACGAGCTCCGGGATCGCCTCCTGCTTTTTGCCGACGAGGACGTACACCTGGCCGATGCGCTCGTCGTGCTGCCGATTCACGTTCCACAAATGTGTGTCCGATTTGATGGAGCCGGACTTCACGCGGAAGTAGGTCATGCGGCCCACATACGGGTCCGCCGTCGTTTTGAAGACGAGGATGGCGACCGGGCCATCCGCTTTGGGTTCGAGGGTGACGGTCTTGCCGGACTGCGGATCGGTGGCTTCGGTGAGGGGCGCGTCGAGGGGAGACGGCGCGCAGGTCGCCAGAAGATCGAGGAGTGTTTGCACACCGACATGCTTCGTGGCGGAGCCGCACACGACGGGATAAAGGCTGCCGTCCCTGAAGCCCGCCGCCACGCCGTTGCGAATCTCGTCCTCTGTCAGCTCTTCGCCTTCGAGGTATTTGGTGATCAGTTCATCGTCGTTCTCGGCGGCGACTTCGATGAGGGCTTCGCGCCACTTTTCCACTTCGGCGGCGCACTCGGCGGGAACTTCGGTCACTGACGGCTTGCCGTTCTCCCAGACGGTCGCCTTGCCGGTGATCAGGTCCACCACGCCGCGAAAGTTCGCTTCGACGCCGATGGGAACCTGAAGCGGCACGACATGCGGGCCGTACTGCGCGCGGAGGGCGTCCACGCCGGTGGTGAAATTGGCGTTCTCGCGCTCCAGTTTGTTGATGAAGAAGGCGCGGGCGATGCCCCGTTCGGCGGCCTGGTCCCAGGCGTGTTCGGCGCCCACTTCGACGTGGTCTTCGGGGGTGACGACGATGAGAACGGTTTCAACGACTCGGATGGCCCCGCGCACTTCGCCGAGGAAGTCGGCGTAGCCGGGCGTATCGAGGAGGTTGATTTTGGTCCCGTTCCACTCGATGGGGGCCAGCGCGGTGGAGATACTGATGTGGCGCTTCACCTCGGTGGGGTCGAAGTCGGAGGCGGTGGTGCCGTCTTCCACGCGCCCCAGGCGGTCTTTGGCGCCTGAATCAAACAGCGCGGCTTCGACAAGGGAAGTCTTGCCGGAGCCGCCGTGTCCCGCGACGGCGACGTTCCGAATCGCGTCAGTGGCATACCGATTCACGGTCTATTCTCCTTATCGCTGGATAAATCCTCAGGGTCGTGGAGGAAACGTGTGGGGGAGAGGCTCGTGGGGTTGCGAAAGACTTCCGCCTTTCGCAGGAAGCCTTTCGCGGAGTGTCCCTCTGGGAGGTATCCCTCTGCGGGCGCCGTTCTCACGCGCGCGTGATTCTTCGGGTGAAAGGGGTTCGTGAAGGCGGACACCGGGCGGCCCTCCCTTCTCCTAATACGGGTGAGAGGGGGCGGAGTCCTTTAGCCGCTTCCTCACGACTTCATCGTCGCTTCACCTCGGCGCAACAAATGGAAGGGGACGGATGGGCGACCTCCACCGCGCCCTCGCTTTCACTTTGTTCGCCGCGCCGGGCGCGATACGGCGTCTCTCACGCGGCGATGGCGGAACATCGCGCGCCCGCTCGCGCGTTCTTGTCAGGAATTCCCTTCTTGTTGTAGGCAAAACCGGATGGATTGGGTATGATAAGAACATATGTTCTCTTCCTCGGCCCCAGGAGGCGCACAGTGCCCCCCGAATCGGACTCCCCCTTCCCCCCCCGCGATCCCGACGCTTCCTTTCCGCCCGATCCCGACGCTTCGTTCCCCCTCAACCCTGACGCCGCCCCGCCCAACACGCCGCTCGATCTGCGCCAGAAAGGGTTCAAAAGCGGCGCCGCCGAGTACATCGGGCGCCTCCTCAACCTCGATCAACGCCTCATCACCAACCGGCCCGCCTCCTTCTTCTGGCGTGTTCGGGGCGACGAAGCCCGTATCCTCGGCCTCAAACACGGCGACCTTCTCCTTGTGGACCGCTCGCTCCCGCCGCGTCACGGGCGCCTCGCGGTCTGCGTTATCAATCGCAAGTTCTACATCCGCCGCCTCCGCCGCTTCGGGGCCGTCCTTGTCCCCGCCCGCCTCAAAACCGGCGACGCCTCCGACCCGTTTGAAGTCCCCGAAATCTGGGGCGTCATCCGCGCGGTCATCCGCGAGTTTCCCTCTCGGTGATGCGCGACTTTTGCTCCTTCCTGCCTCGGTGAAACGCGGCTCCCCCGCCCCGGCCCGTTAACTCTCATGGACCTCGCTCTCGTTGACGGCAACAACTTCTACGCCTCCTGCGAACGGGTTTTCAATCCCGCGCTCGTCGGTCGCCCGGTCGTCGTGCTCTCCAACAACGACGGCAACGTCGTCGCCCGCAGCGACGAGTCGAAGGCGCTCGGCATTAAGATGGGCGCTCCCGCTCACGAGTGTCGCGCCCTCTTTGAAGAGAAAAGTGTCGCCGTCTTCTCCTCTAATTACGCCCTCTACGCCGATATGAGCTGGCGGATGATGGAAACCCTCGCTCGCTTCACCGACCGCCTCGACGTGTACAGCATTGACGAAGCCTTCCTCGCCTGCCGCCCCCAGGCCGGTCAAACCCTCACCCAGTACGCTCAAGACCTCCGCCACACCGTGCGCCAATGGACCGGCCTCCCCGTGGGCGTGGGGATCGGCCCCACGAAGACGCTGGCGAAACTCGCCAATCGCAACGCCAAGGCGCGTGCCGAACTGGACGGCGCCCTCGATCTCTCCACTCTCGACCTCGAAGCCCTCCTCGAAGCGACCGAAACCGGCAAAATCTGGGGCATCGGTCCCGCCCGCGCGGAATCGCTCCAGCGCCACGGCATCGAAAACGCCCGCCAACTGCGCGATATGGACGACCGCCTCGCCCGGAAACTCCTCACTGTCGTCGGCTATCGCACCGTCCTGGAACTGCGGGGCATCCCGTGCGTCACCTTCTCGGAGACCCCTCCAGCGCGGAAGACCTACATCTGCTCCCGCGCGTTCGGTCGCCCCATCACGAGCCTGAAGGAGTTGAAGGAAGCCGTCTCGCTGCACGCCACACGCGCGGGGGAGAAACTGCGGCGCGACGGGTTGGCGGCGGGCCAGCTGGAGGTGTTCATCGCCACCAATCCGTTCTCCGAAGGCCCGTCGTATTCGGCGTCCAGGGGAGCGCGCCTCGGCATCGCCACCGCCTACACGCCGCATCTCGTCGCCGCCGCGCTCCAACTTGTGGAGGCCGTCTACCGCGAGGGGTATCGGTATCACCGGGCGGGCGTCACCGTTGGACGGATTGAGCGGCAGGATCAGGTTCAACTCCCGCTGCTTTCCGCCGTCCCCGATCTCGAACGCGAGCAAGCGACCATGCAAGCGGTCGATGCTCTGAATCGCTCTCTGGGGCGAGAGACGGTGCGCGTCGCGTCGTCGGGCTGGGTGCGGTCGTGGGAGATGCGCCGGGAACATCTCTCGCCCGCGTGGACCACCGAGTGGGAAACTCTGCCGGTGGCCGAGATTGAGGAGGCGCCGTCTACGAGGTAAAGAGGAAACCCGGAGGAGGAACGCGGCGGAATTCCTGGAGAGACGACGAAAAGGCCGGAGACGAGGTCCCCGGCCTTTTCGTGGCAAAGCGTTGGATCATGGCGCCATGGCGAGCCGTCCGTTCGGCGTCAGGCGCGTTCGCGGAATGGCATCCCCATGGCTTTGAGCATACTGCGAGCTTGTTCATCGTTGCGGGCGGAGGTGTTGATGATGATGTCCATGCCGCGCACGCGATCAATCTTGTCGTAGTCAATTTCGGGGAAGACGAGTTGTTCCTTCAGGCCAAGCGCGTAGTTGCCGCGTCCGTCGAAGGAGTTCGGGTTCAGCCCCTGAAAGTCCCGGACGCGGGGGATGGTGATATTGACCAGGCGGTCCAGAAACTCGTACATCCGGTCGCCGCGCAGCGTGACCATGCAGCCGATCTTCATGCCTTCGCGGATTTTGAACGCGGCGATGGACTTCTTCGCCTTGGTCACAACCGGCTTTTGGCCGGTGATGGCGGTCATATCGCGCACGGCGGCGTCTAGGGTTTTGGGGTCCTGGAGGACCGTTCCAACGCCCATGTTGACGACGATTTTGATGAGGCGGGGAGCCTCCATCACGTTATCGAGATTAAACTCCTTCACGAGGGCGGGGAGGAGTTCGTTGCGGTACCGATCCTTCAAGCGTGCCATGACTTACTCCTCTCTTACTTCGCGCCGATCATCTCGCCGCAATGCTTACAGGCTCGAATGCTCTTGCCGTCCGGGCCGATTTTATGGGCGTTGCGGGTGGGGCGCTCGCAGTTGGGGCACACGAGCATCACATTGGAGACGTGCAGCGGCGCGGGTTTCTCCACAATGCCGCCCTGGATGGTTCCGGCGCCGGGCAGCGAGCGGCCTTTGGTGTGGCGCTTGACAATGTTAACGCCTTCCACGAGGACGCGCCGCTCCGCCGGCATCGCCCGCAGGATGATGCCCATCTTGCCCGCATCCTTTCCTGCGAGGACTTTAACGCGGTCTCCCCGGCGGACGTGCAACGAATTAACCTGAACGCGCCCGTGATGGATCCGTTGTTTGGTTTGTATTCTCATAAAGGCACCCCAGTGCGACCCGACAGAAAGGGGCCGCCGCCGCCGTACGCCCCCTGGAGGGCGGGCCGCACGGCGGGAAAGCAGGCAATCGTCATCGCAGGATTCACGACGACGGCGGGAAGACGCTTAAAGGACTTCAGGCGCGAGCGAGACGATCTTCATGAACTGGCGGTCGCGCAGTTCGCGGGCCACGGGTCCAAAGATGCGAGTGCCGCGCGGCTCCTTCGCGGGATTGATAACGACCGCCGCGTTGTCATCGAAGCGGACCTGGGAACCGTCATTGCGGCGCACCGGTTTTTTGGTGCGGACGATCACGGCGCGCACGACTTCGCCTTTTTTGACTCCGGCGCCGGGGGTGGCGACCTTCACCGAAGCGACAATAATGTCTCCGACGCGCCCGAAGTGGGCGTTGGAGCCTTTGAGAACGCGGATGCAGAGCAGCTCACGGGCGCCGGAGTTGTCGGCGACACGCAGCCGGGTGTAAGGAATAATCATTTATCTGGCCCTCTCAATCACGCGGAGGACGCGCCAATTTTTCTCTTTGCTCATCGGCCGGGTTTCCATGATCTCCACGGTGTCACCGGTGTGGCAATCGTTGGTTTCGTCGTGAGCTTTGAACTTGGAGGTTCGCCGGATGACCCGGCCATACTTGGGGTGGCGCACGAGGGTGGTAACTCCCACCACGACCGTCTTATCCATGCGATCGCTTTGCACCACGCCCACCCGCGTTTTACGTTGCCCGCGCGGTTTTTGGCCGGTCACTTCTTCCGGCGCCACATGGGGGGTATCCGTCATTGGTCAATGATCTCCCTGGGCCAGCGGTCGGGACGGGCGGAGGAGACGGGGAATCCGTCATCCCGCCGCGCCGACGCGACTTAGCCGACGTTTCGAGAACGCTCACCGAGGAGAAACTCCATGCGAGCGATGTCCTTCCGCGTGTTGCGGATGGCGCTGATATTAGAGAGTTGGTTGAGGGTCATCTGGTACCGCAGGTTGAACAGCGCCTCGCGGAGCCGGTGCAGCTCCGTGCGCAGTTCCTCGTCCGTCCGATCCCTCCAGGTCTGGAAGTCTTTCTTTTTCATCTGGTGAAGTTCCCATCTTCTCCCCGCCGCCGAGCGAGTCTTTGAAGGGCGAGGGGAGCGCGTGTCGGACACGGGAGAGGTTCGGCGCCCGCCCGGTTAAAGTGAACGCCGGAGGCTGGCAGTAGATAAGGATGCGTCAGGCGACGGGGGCTTCCGCCACGTCGGAGTTGGACGCTTCGGCGCTCGCGTCGGAGTTGGACGCTTCGGCGCTCGCGTCGGAGGGGTCCGTTCCATCCATCGGCTCGTCGGGGACGAGAAGGTTGCCCTCTTCGTCCATGTCCTTCATCAGCGCCGCCGCGTTGGGAGCGAGGGTATCGCCCTCTTCGCGCATGACAAATCGGGTTTTAATTGGCAGTTTATGCGCCGCAAGCCGCATGGCTTCCTTCGCCAGGGTAATATCCACGCCGGACATCTCAAAGAGGACGCGACCCGGCTTCACCACGGCGATCCAGCCTTCGGGAGCGCCTTTGCCTTTGCCCATGCGGGTTTCGGCGGGCTTCTTCGTCGTCGGCTTATCGGGGAAGATGCGGATCCAGATTTTACCGCCGCGTCGAATCTTTCGCGTCATGGCGATACGAGCGGCTTCGATCTGATTGCTGGTCATCCAGCACGGCTCCAGCGCCTGAAGGCCGTACTCTCCAAAGTGAACGGTCGTCGCGCCGCCAGGGGTTTGCGCCCCGCGCATATTGCCGCGCTGCTGCTTGCGGTGCTTGACACGTTTGGGCATCAACATGGGTGTCTCCCTTTCCTTCTGATGGGGGTCGCCGCATTTGCGAAGCGGAACTTCGCCGCGCTGACCCTCGTGGAGCGGATGACAGAGCCTTGCGGCGCCGTCTCCGCTCCCCGCCACGCATCAATCCGCTTAGCGTGAACCGCCGCCACCGCCGGGACGAGCGCCCCGACCGCCGCCGCCGCCGCTCGTTCGGCCTCCACGACCCCCGCCACCGGCGCCACCCGCTCCGCCAGTTCCACCCGTACGTCCGCCACGACCACCGCCACCGGCTGCGCCGCGTCCGCCACCGGGTCCACCCCGGCTGTCGCGTCCGTCCCGGCCACCGCTTCGACTATCGCGGTCTCGCCCACCGCCGCGAGGCCCTTCCTGACGCACCGGACGGGTATCGCGTTCGGGGAGAGCGTGACGCGCGTTACCGAGGACCTCACCGAGGCATATCCAGACTTTAACGCCGATGTTGCCGTAGGTCGTCGCGGCCTCGGCGAGTCCGTAATCAATGTCGGCGCGCAGGGTCTGGAGGGGCACCTTGCCGTCCTTCATGATTTCGATTCGCGCCATTTCAGCGCCCGCGAGGCGTCCCTTGCTCTGGATTTTAATGCCTTTGGCGCCCGCTCGAATGGCGCGCATCATCGCCTGGCGCATGGCGCGCTTGTAGGCAATGCGCTTTTCGATCTGCTGAGCGATGGATTCGGCGACGAGTTGAGCGTCGAGTTCGGGGTGCCGAATCTCGCGGATGTCAATGGTAATATCTTTTTTGAATTTAGCTTCGAGGTTCTTTTCGAGTTCCTCAACGCCGCGTCGGCCCTTGCCGATGATGACGCCGGGCCGCCCGGAGCTGATTTTGACCTTGACGCGGTTGGCCAGGCGCTCGATCTCGATGTGCGAAATGGCGGCGTTGGGCAGCGTCTTCTTGATCAGCTTGCGGAGGGCCAGGTCCTCGATCAGGAGGTCCGAGTAATTCTTTTCACTGAACCATTTGCTTTCCCAATCGCGGATGACCCCGACCCGGAAGCCAATGGGGTGGATTTTCTGTCCCATATTCTCTCCTGGTTCCTTATGCGTGCAGCGTGTTCAACGACCCGTCAGGCGCCGGGCGCCCTCGTCGGGCGAGTCTGGTAGCGCTCGCCAGGCGAGGCGTTCCGGCTTCGACCCTGTCAGCATCCGCCACCGTCAGGCGCCGGGGAGGCAGGTCGTTGACGCCGGATCGCCGGGTCAGTGCGAGTGTTGATGTTCCGTTGGCCGACTGGCGGCGGGACGGGCCGAGGGAGTCCGTCGCATCGTGGGGGGCTTTTCGGAGACGACAATGGTGATGTGACTGGTGCGCTTCAGGATGCGGTAGGCCCGCCCCATCGCGCGAGGCTGCACCCGCTTGAGGACGGGGCCGCCATCCGCGAAGCATGCCGAGATGTGTAACTCTTCGGGGTCCGTCCCGAAGCGGTCCATATGATTGGCGGCGGCGGATTTCAGTACCTTGGTGAGCGGTTCGGACGCGATGTTGGGCGTGAACTTCAGGATGTCCATCGCCTTGAGCACGTCCTTGCCGCGAATGAGGCCCATCACCCGGCGCACCTTCGTGGGGGACATCCGCACGTATTTCGCCACCGCTCGCGCTTCCTGTGCCATTTCTACCTCCCAGTCGTCATGAAGGGAACGCCGGAACGCCCCGCCTCACGACTCCCGAATCAACGAACGTTGGACGTGCGTTCCTGACCCGCGTGACCCTTGAACGTGCGGGTGAGGGCAAACTCGCCGAGCTTGTGCCCGACCATGTTCTCCGTGACCAAAACCGGTACGTGCTTGCGGCCGTCGTGAACGGCCAGCGTGTGCCCGATCATCTGGGGGAAGATGGTGGAGCGGCGGGACCAGGTTTTGATGATCCGCTTCTCGTTACGCGAGTTCATGTCTTCGATTTTTTTGAGCAATTTGGGGTCCGCGTACGGACCCTTCTTCAAGGATCGTGGCATCGCACCCCTCCTTAGCGTTGACCGCGCCGCTTGATGATGAAGACGGCGGTCTTCTTGTTGCGGCGAGTCTTCTGGCCGGCGGCTGGTTTTCCGAACTTGCTCATCGGAGTTTTGCGTCCCACCTGCGCCTTACCTTCGCCGCCGCCGTGCGGGTGATCGCGCGGGTTCATGACGACGCCGCGCACGGTGGGCTTGATCCCCAGCCAGCGGCTCTTGCCCGCCTTGCCGATGGAGATGTTTTGATGGTCGGCGTTGCCGATGGTGCCGATGGTCGCGTAGCAGTCCACGAGGATGCGTCGCATTTCGCTGGAGGGCATCCGCAAGGTGGCGAAGCGGCCTTCCTTCGCCATCAGCATGGAGCCGGAACCGGCGCTGCGGGCCATCTTGCCCCCCTGGCCGGGGTTCAACTCGATGTTGTGGACGGTGGTGCCGACCGGGATGTTGGCCAGCGGCAGAGCATTGCCCGTGCGGATGTCCGCGTCCGGCCCGGAGATGACCCGGTCGCCCTGCTTTAGTCCATCGGGGCAGAGGATGTACCGCTTTTCGCCGTCAATGTAGTGGAGCAGCGCGATGTGCGAGGAGCGGTTGGGATCGTATTCGATGTGAGCGACTTTGGCGGGCACGCCTGGCTTGTTGCGCTTGAAGTCTATGATTCGGTAGAGCCGCTTATTGCCGCCCGCCTGATGGCGCATGGTCAGGCGGCCATGATGGTTGCGTCCGCCGTGCTTTTTCAGGCCCACCGTAAGGGATTTTTCCGGGTCCTGGCGCGTGATCACGCCTTTGTACACGGTGGTGGTCATGAAGCGGCGACCCGGCGTCGTCGGTTTATGTCGTTTTAAGGCCATTGAGTTCTCCATTTGCGGCGGTCGTCCCCTGCGCCTGAGCGGAGGGGGGAAGCGTGAGCCTCCGACCCGTCTCCGGCGAGGGAACGGCGCCGTAAATCATTAGACTCCTTCGAATTTGCGGATCACCTGCCCAGGGGCGAGGGTGACGATCGCTTTTTTGTACGACGGAGTCTTGCCGGTGTCGCGGCGGTTCAGGGAGCGGCGCGTTTCGCCTTTGACGATCAGGGTGTTCACTTTCGTGACCTTGATCTTCTCCGGTTTGGCGATCTGTTCGATGGCGCGGGCGATTTCGACCTTGTTGGAGTCTTTCGCCACGCGGAAGGTGTACTTACCGATCATCTGGCCTTCCATGGACATTTCCGTGATGATCGGCGCGAGGATAATGGTATAGGGGTCTCTCATCGGGCCAGCGCCTCCTCCCAGGTCGTCAGGGCGTCGGACGCGCAGATGATGCGGTCGGCCCACAATACATCGAGCAGCGGGACGTTGGGAACGACCCGAAGCCGCACCTTCTCCAGATTGCGGGTCGCGCGGAGGAGGGCTTCGTCGGCTTCAGGGATGAGGAGGAGGAGGCGCGTCGTCCGCTCGTCCATTTCCAGCCCTCGAAGGAAGGCGATGACCGCTTTCGTTTTCGGTTCGGCGACCGTGATGCTGTCCAGGACGAGGAGTGCGCCGTCGGCCAGCCGGGCGGTGAGGGCGCGCATCATGGCGACACGCTTCTGCTTGCGGGGCATCTCGATGCGGTAGCTGCGAGGGTGCGGCCCGTGAGCCACGCCGCCGTGCGTCCAGATCGGGCTGCGGGTGGAGCCGTGTCGCGCCCGGCCCGTGCCTTTCTGCCGCCAGGGCTTGCGACCGCCGCCACGGACTTCACCGCGCCCCAGCGTGTCGGCGTTGCCCTGCCGCTTGTTCGCCAGTTCCTGAACCATCGCCTGATGGACGATGCCGGTGGTTCCGGTGTTGGCGAACACGCGATCACTCAACTCCAGGGAGCCGGAGGGCTGGCCCTGGCCATTATGAATTTCAACCGTGGGCATCCCTAACTCCCTTTCACCGTCACGATGCCGCCATTGGGTCCGGGAATCGCGCCCTTGATGAGCAGCAGGTTCCGTTCGGGGTCCACGCGGACGACTTCGAGTTTTTTGACGGTCACGCGCTCGTGGCCCATGTGGCCCGGTCGCTTCGTGCCTTTGAAGATATGTGCGGGGTCAGTGGCGCCCGCGCTTTGTGGCTTGCGGTGCCCCATGACGCCGTGGGTCATTTTGCCGCCCGCGAAGCCGTACCGTTTCACGACCCCCGCGAAGCCTTTGCCTTTGGAGGTGCCGGTCACGTCCACCCGTTCCCCGGCGATGAACAGGTCCGCCGTGAGGGTCGCGCCCGGTTCGAGATCGCTTTCGCCCCGGAACTCGCGGAGGTAGCGCATCGGTTGCGCGCCGTGTTTCGCGTAGTGGCCCTTGATGGGCTTGTTGACCTTGTGTTCCCGGATGGCGCCATACCCGACCTGCACCGCCGCGTAGCCGTCCACATCCTTCGTCTTCTTCATCACGACGACGCACGGCCCGACTTCCACAACCGAGACAGGCACCACTCGCCCATCTTCGAGGAAGAGCTGGGTCATGCCGACTTTCTTACCCATAATCGCTTTGGCCATCCCCTTACCCCCGAATCTCGATGTCAACGCCGCTGGGAAGATCGAGACGCAGCAGCGCGTCAATGGTCTTGGGCCCGGGGTCGAGAATGTCAATCAAACGCTTGTGGGTCCGCACCTCGAAGTGCTCCATCGACTCCTTGTCGATGTTCGGGGCGCGGTTCACGCAGTATTTGTTGATCTCGACGGGGAGCGGCACCGGGCCTGAGATTCTTGCCCCCGTTCGCCGGGCCGTCTGCACGATCTTTTCGGCGGACTGATCCAACACCCGGTGGTCGAAGGCTTTGAGCCGAATCCTTACCTTGTCCCTACGCATCGCTACTCCTGTCCGTCCGTGGCGGACTCCCCGTTTGGGGGTTCACGCGGACGCAAGAAACGGCCCCGAAGCGCGTGAGAGGCGCCTCACTCTCCGGGGCCGATGGTACGGCTTACTGAATGATCTGGATGACGACGCCGGCGCCGACGGTATGCCCGCCTTCGCGGATGGCGAACCGCAGCCCTTCCTCCATCGCGATCGGCTGAAGCAGAGTGCCTTCCACCGTCACGTTGTCGCCGGGCATCACCATCTCCACCCCTTCGGGCAGCACGACGCTCCCCGTCACGTCCGTCGTCCGGAAGTAGAACTGAGGCCGATACCCGTTGAAGAACGGCGTGTGACGACCGCCCTCCTCCTTCGACAGCACATACACCTCCGCCTTGAACTTCGTGTGCGGC
>JBBRGS010000066.1:0-17083 GCA_038240635.1 Armatimonadota bacterium | reverse complement strand
CGAATCTCCAGCGCGCCAAAGGCGAGGATGACGATCACCGCCCCGATGCTCACAATCTCCAGCGTGGGGGTGAGGATCGCCGTGACGCGGACGCCGCGCATGGACGCCCGCCAGGCTTCCTTCGCTTCGTCGCGGAACCGGGCGATCTCGCGGGCCTCCATCCCGAACGACTGCACCACGCGCACGCCGTTCACCGTCTCCTCCAGCACGGTGGCGAGTCCGGCCTGCCGCTCCTGCTTCTGATTGGCGGCGCGGCGCATGGGACGGCTGCCGTACTGCACCACGGCGACGACCACCGGCACCAGCATGAATCCCAGCATGCTGAGGCGCCAGTTGACGATAAAAATGGCGCAGACGCCAAACAGAATGGTGAACGGCCCCGTCACGGCGTTGGTGGCGCTCATCGTGAGGCCGTCCTCGATGACGCGGGCGTCGTTCGTCAGCCGCGACATGAGCTGCCCCGTGCGCGTGCGGTGGAAATAGCCGAGCGAGAGGGTCTGAAGGTGGGCGTACACAGCGTTGCGGAGGTCCATCGCCGCGCTGTAGCCGGAGGAGTAGACGAGGAACTCCTGCGCGAAGTTGAACACGCTCTTGACGAGGACGAGCGCGAAGATGGTCCCCAGAATCAGCCCCAGATGGCCCAGCGAGCCGCGCGGGTTGGCGGCGCTCTCCACGGCGGGCTGGAGCATCCAGATGATTCCCGCCTGCATCAGGCTGTCGAAGACGCCGCACAGAGACCCGAAGAGAAACCTGCTGCGATACGGGCGGATGAACGGCCACAGCCGCTTCAGCGTGGCGCGGTCTTCCCGCACGCTGGTATCTCGCTTCTCCTTCGGGGCCGATGCGCCCTTCACGGGAGGAGGCGCTTCGTCCGGGGTCGCGCCGGGGGACGTGCGGGACGTTGTCACCGCGCGGCTCCGGCGAGGTGGAGCGCGGCGAGCGGATCGAATACGCCATACGCCTTCAGCGCGAACAGCAGGAACAACAGCGCGATGGGAACGTACGACCGATACTCCTTGTTGTACGCCACTTGTCCCCACGAAAAGCGGCCTTCGGCTTTGGCGTAGCGGCCCCGCGTCGGCCAGAAGCGCGGCACGGCGGCGGTGTACGCGGCGTACTCTTCGCCCAGATGCGCCTTCAGATACCGCTCCTCGCTCAGGATGGCGAGCATGTAGAAGAAGAGGAACTGCGCCAGCACCAGCAGATAGCCCCAGAGCGTGTTGGCGATGACCGCGAAGCCGACTGAGATGAACAGGCTCCCAAAGTAGAGCGGGTTGCGAACCCAGGCGTACGGCCCGCCCGTCGCCACCGCGCGGTCCTTGGAGATGTGTCCCGCCGACCAGAGGCGGATCGCCTGCCCGATGAGGAGCAGGGCCAGCCCGCCCCACAGGCTTTGAGGCGTCGGGCGCCCGAACAGCCACAACACGAGCGGGATGAGCGTGACAAACAGCGTGCGGCGGCGGCGCGCGAACTCCATCACGGCGTCGGTCACGGGCGCCCTCCGGCGGGGGATCGGCCTTCGGCGGAGGCGGGCGGTGCGGATGCGGCGGTATGCCACCGGCTCACGATGAAATCGGCCCAGCGCCCGATGACGCCCCGCTCGCCCAGGTGGCCGCGCAGTTCCGTGAAGCCCGCGAGGTGCGCCGCGCGTGCGGGGGATGGCGCGAGGAGCGAAGTGATCTCGGAGGCGAGGCGTTCGGGGGAACACGCCTCCTGGAGGAGTTCGGGGCAGAGGCGTCGTCGCAGCAGGAGGTTGGGCAAGCCGATATGCTCCGGGACAACCGCTTTACGCAGTAGGTATTCGAGCGAGGAAGCGCCGCCCCCCCTGTAGCCAATGACCATCGGGCAGCCGACGATGGCCGCCTCCAGCGTGGCGGTGCCGGAACAGATCATGGCGGCGTCGGCGACGGCCAGCGTATCGAGGGCGCGGGCGTTGGTGAGCGTGACAGGGACGGGGCCGGAGTACGTGACGCTTTGCCCGTCCGCCGCCGGGGGGCCGTCCGCCCACCCCATGGCGCGCAGCATCGGCGCCAGAACGCGGTCTCCGGCCAATCCCCGCGCGAGGGGCGTCACGAAGGCGGCGTTGACGCCTTCCTCCTTCAGGCGGATCGCCGCGTGCAGCATGGCGGGCCACAGGTGCCGCAGCTCCTGCACGCGGCTTCCCGGCAGCAGACCGATCACCGGCCCCGTGGAAGGAAGACCGAGTCGGGCGCTGAGGGCGGCGCGGTCGGCGGCGAGCGGCGCGAAATCGAGGAGCGGGTGCCCCATCCAATACGCTTCCAGCCTGGCCTCCCGCAGGCGGCGCTCAGACGGCTGGAACGGCGTGAGGAAAACGTCGGCGCACTCGGCGAGGCGGGGGGAGACGCGGCCTCCGTCGGGCCGCCACGACCCCGGCGGGATGAGGTAGCAGACCGGGATGCCGTGCCGCCGCGCGTATCGCGCCGTTGGGACATTGAACGCGCCAAAATCCAGAGGGAGGAGAAGGTCGGGCGGGTGGCGCTTCAGGCGGCGCTTCAGGGCGCTTTGGGCGAGGAGGACACCAGGGGCGCGCCGCAGCGCCTCCGCCACGCCGATGGCGCCCCACTCCGAGGTGTCATGCGCGAGGGTGGCGCCCGCTTCCGCCAGCCGGGGCCCGCCCAGAGCTTCGGCGCGCAGGCCAGGGATGCGCTCCCGCAGCGCCGTCAGCAACGCGGCGCCGTACCGGTCGGCGGACAGCTCGCCCGCGATGAGGAAGACGGATGTGAGCATGGAGGGGTCGCGGGGAGAAGGGCGTTCGATGTCGGCACATTATGGCGGATGGGCGAATCGGGCGCAAACCGCCCTCACCCCTCCCGCCGCGCCACGAGGAGCATATGGGCGCACAGGTTGCTCGCGCCGAGCCCCCGTACGGCCAGCTCATACCCCACGCTGCCCAGGTACATCGGCACGAAGAAGCTGAAGTAGCGCGACTGATACCAGCCGTACCGCATCGACTCCACCGTGAACCCATGCCGCGTGAAGGCGGCGCACAGCGCGGAAGGCGAGCAGCGGTCATACACGGCGGGAAAGCCCCCGATGCCCCGACTCTCCGGGCGCAGAGAGTGGAGCAGTTGGCGGGACACCTTTGGCGGCAGCGCGCGGTTCAGCACGGCGAACGGGGCGTTGCGGCACGGCAGCAGGTGGATCGTCCAGCCGCCCGGTTTGAGGATGCGATGCGCCTCGCCGACGAAGGCGTCCACGTCCCGAAGGTGTTCCAGCGTGGAGCGGGAGACCACGAGGTCCACTTCGTCATCCTCAAACGGGAGGCGGGTCATGATGTCGGCGACGCGGGTTTCGTCTGCGCCCCGGTTCTCCCGCAGCTCCTCGGCGGACACATCCACCGCCACGATGCGCGGCTTCATCGCGGGGTCCCGGTATCCGGCGAACGGGCAGAATTGGCCACCCCCCACGTCCACCACCGTGAGGCCGGGGGCCGCGTTCATCTTCGCGGCGACCAACTCCTCGTACACGATGGAGAGGATCGTCTTCGTGTGCGGGAGGCGTCGCTCGATCCGGTTGCACAGGTCGCGGTTGACGCGGATGAAGGAAGTCAGCATAAAGCGTCCGGGCAGGGAGATGGCGAACCGGCGGAGGCGGTCATCGTTATGGCGCCACAGTAATGACGCCGGGGCGGATGTGGACCTGCGGGTAGCGGTTCCCCTCCGCATCGGTCAGCGCCACGGAGACCGGCTTCACGATCACCCGGCGCGCCGTCGTCGCGGGGCCGGAGACGGCAACGCGGAAGAGGAGGGCTTTCCCGGTCACGGCGGGATCGGCGCGCTGATCCACGATAAGAGAGGTTCCTTCCGGGTTGAGTTTGTAAGTGAAGCGGCTCGCGCGGTCGGCGGCGGGCGTCGGGTTCCCGAAGCGATACCCGTCCGGGAGGCGCAGTTCCACGCGGCTGTGGCTGAGGCCCTTCGGCGCGATGACGGTCACGGGCAGGGTGAGAGAGGCGTTCGGCGTCAGATCGCCGCCCCCGATGTCGAGGCGCGCCGGAGTGACGAGGCTGGGCGGCGGCATCCCCTTGCCGGAGACGCGGAGCAGGCCGTCGTGAACCTCCACACTGCGGTAGATGCGGTCGTCGGGGTCGGCCAGGACGAGCTCAATCAGCGAAAGCGTGACCGTCTTCCCCGACAGACTGGCGGCGGCGGTCACGGGGATCACGGCTACTATCCCCGACGGCGGCTGCGCGGCGCCCCACGCGGCGGCGAGGGTGAGGATGCGCTTCCTGGCGTCGTACTGAACCTGGAAGTCCGCCTTCGGGTCCAGCGCCGACCCTCGCGCGGGTGCGCCGAACGTGATCCCCGCCGGGTGCTGAATCCGCAGCAGGACCGTGCCCAGGCCGTCCGGCGTTTTTATCATGACGGGGATCTTCACTGTCTGGCCCGGCGCGACCGTGAGCCTCGGCAGCTCGATGACCGCCCCGGACGGGTTGTAGCGCTGAGGGACCTGGCCGCCGGGGGGCGCGGTGAGGGCGAGGGCGCCGGGGGCCATCAGGTTGGTTGTGGCGGCGATGAGGAGAATCGGGAGGAGCGAAGCGGTGGCGCGGGTTCCGTAGAGGGTCATGGGACGCCTCCAGGCGATGGGATGGAGTGGAACAGGATGAGGCGGAGGACGGTTAGCCCTCCACCGTTTGAGGACCCGGCTTCAGCGCGGTGACGTTCCCGTTGCATCGGAACTCGCCGGTGACGCCTGCGGGCAGCGTCACTTCGGCGCTCAGGCGTTCGCCGTCTCGCTTCACGTTGACGAGGAGATCGCCTTTCGGGTGAGGGATGCGGCCTTTGGCCCAGGTGAGCGGCCCCAGGTTCGGCTCCACAATGACCTTCGTGAAGCCGGGAGCGCCGGGCCGGACGCCCAGCAACGTGGCGTGACAATGGTAGAGCGGGTGCGCGCCCCAGGCGTGACAGTCGGAGCGGGTCGGTTCAGGCATTTCGACCGTGGTGCGGAGGCCGTTCGCCTTCTGGTCGTACCAGAGTTCGAGTTTCTTCAGGAGCAGATCGGCGCGGTGAGAGCGGTTGTAGACTTCAAACAGGTAATGCGAGAAGTAGATCGTCGCGCGGGCGAGGTTCGGGTCGGTGAAGAGCGAGTTGAGGACCCGCGCTTCGCGCTCCTTCGGCAGGAGGCCGCTCAGGAGGGCGAGGCATTGGGCGTGCTCACTAAACCGGGTGTGAGCGGAATCGTCGGCGTAGAGGCCGCGCTTGTCGTCCCAATAGGCATCGGCGGCGCGGGCCAGCTTTTCGGCGAGGAGGGTGTGCCTTTGGGCGAGCTCCGGCTCGTCCAGCCAGCCTTCCAGGTCCGCCGCCTGCCGCAGCGCACCGACCAACTGCCACTGAAGGACGCCGGACTTCCCCCCCGCTTTCGCGCCGGGCGGCTCGCCGTCGGGCCATTCCGACAGCCAGTCGGTGAAGTTCCAGCCTTCGGGGGAGACGAGCAAGCCATCGGAGCCAACCTGCGAGCGGTAGGCGTCGAGAACCGCACGCGCGCCGATCATGCGCTCCCGGAGGAAGGGGAGATCGCCGCGCCAAAGGGCGTAATCGCGCAGCATGCCGATCCACCAGAGCGAGAAGGTCGGAATGACCTGTCGCATCCGAGAGGGGTAGCGTGATTCGGTGAGGCCGGACCCGTCCCGCGACGCGTCGAACATCGTAAGCGCTTTGCGCGGAAGACGGTCGTCGCGGCGGGTGGCGTAGGTGATCAGCGCCTGAAGCCGCGTGTCCCCGATGTACATCAACTGCTCGTAGTAGGGGCAGTCCATGTAGGTTTCGTGGGAACACATGTGCAGGGTGCGCGCCATGATGGGCAGCGTGTCGGCGATGCGCGGCTCGCTGGCCTCGAAGGCGTCCTCGCGTTCCCACGGGTAGCGCGTCTCCCGCAGGGCGAACCGCTCCAGCGTGAGGGATTGATCGGCGGTGGCGACGAGGAATTCGAGATAGCGGCCCGCCTCCCACCAGAGCGTGGTAAACCGCCGATGGGCGCCGCCGCCGGGATAGAACGCATCCCCGATGCCGTCCACGCCGCTCCAGATCGTGGTGAAGTACTTATCCTCCACGACATCCCGGTTGCCCTTGGTGTGGCCCTGCGCCTCGTTGAAGAGGGCTTCCTGCCAATGGACGCGCACCATGCTTCCCGCGCCGCCGGTGGTGACGAGTTCGGGGTAGGCGCAGTAGTACTGCTCCAGGTCCACGAGGACGCGGCGACGGGTGTGGGGCGGGATCGTGATCGCCTTCTCGCCTTTGAGAAACTCCTGCCATTCCTCCTGTTCGTCGGGCAGGTTGTCTTCGGGGCGGAACGGCGTGGCGTGAGTCGTCTCGCCCGCATGCTCGGTGACGTGGCGCGCCCAGCCGACATGGCGGACCTCGTCCATCATGGCGGGCAAAGTGGCGGGCAGCAGGAGGGGTTCATCCTCGGTTTCGTTGCGCGACCGGGCGTTCGCGCCGGGCTTCAGCGCGGTCACAGGAGTCCAGGCGTCGCCGTCGCCGCGCTCGTGACCCCACGCAAAGGCGTCTCCGTGAATGGCCAGCTTCAGCCCCGTGCCCCACGCCGCAAGGGAAGGGGTGAATTCGTAGCCGGGCAGGACCTTGCACTCCCACGGCGCGACCCCCGTGCCGAGTAACTGGATGAACGGCTCCTTCTCAGGGGAGAGAAGGAAGCCGGGGCGCACGGTCATCTGCGCGTACGGCCGATGCGGCCCGACGGACCAGACCCGCGCGACGAGGACATGGTCTCCGGCCTTCATCGGGAGATTGTACGTCTCGAAGAACCAATGGTCGCCGTCGCCCCGTTCGCTGCCCCGGCCCACGCGCTCCCCGTCGAGGAACAGCTCATACCGCTCATCGGCGGTCACGTGCACCACGATGGAGTCGTCGCCGTCCAGCGTGAAGCGGCGGCGATACGCCGTCACAAAGGGCGGAGCGGGCGCGTCAGGGCAGGCGACCCATCGGCACGGCCACTGGCCCCGCTGGTTCCAGTTGCGGGTATCGGCGGCGGCGTAAGGGTCTGTGGGGATCATCACGCGCATGGAGTCTCTCCGGCGACGGCAGGCCGACGATTCGGCGCTTCACCTCTCCCCTTCGCAACCGACGCCCCCGGCCCCTGCCGCAAGTCGCCGGACCTGTGAAGCGCCGCACCGCCGACTGCCGAGGCTACTTGCGCCAGACGGGGACCTTCTCCGCCGTCACATGATCGCCCAGCGTCTCGAACGCCTCGCGGGTCATGTAATGGACGACGGTCTGGTACTCTCCAAGGAAGCCGTTGGAGTTGTTCTCCCCTACGAGGGCGCGGTTGTAATGCTCGTCTACTCCCTCGCTCTCCCAGCCCAGGTTCTTCTCGTGCGGTGTTTTCTCGAAACTCCACTCCGGGACCACGCTGAGCCAGCGCATCGTCCACGTGGCGACGGAGGTCGGCCCCCAGTTCACCCAGGTGACGCCGTGGGCGGCGGTGGCGTTTTTGGGCCGCTCGCCCGCGCGGGACATGACGATGACGTAGCGCCATTGGGCGTCGAGCGTCACGTCCTCGTCCATCACGGTCTGCATGGCGGCCCCCGCGAAGCCGTCCGCTTCCGGCAGCGCGATATCGTAGCCGGTGAGGGACCAGTAGCGCGCCTGCCCCCCCTTCATCACGGGGTCCCCGTTCAGCGTGGTGGGAATGACAGGCATCGTTCCGGTGAGGACCACCACTTTGCCTTTGCCCAGGGCCATGCTTCGGTTGAGGTAGTTGATGTAGGTGCAGGTGGTGGCCGACGGCTCAAAGTTGCCGGGCGGCGGGAGTTCGGGTCCACGGCCCAGCACGCCCCGGTCCAGTTCGCGGACGTAGCGGGCACCGCCAAAATGGGTGACGCTGGCCAGGCCGCCCACGATGGCGCGGAAGATGCCGAACTGCTTGCCCCAGCCGACTTCCGGCCCGTTCAGGGCGGACGGCTCCTCGGGTCGCGTCACGTGGGCGGGGCGAGTGCGGTTGACGACCTTGCGCCACGGGTTCAGGTCTGTTTTCAGGTAGAAGCGGCGCCCGTCGGGGAGGACGAAGGCGACGCGAGGCAGGGGGACGCCGCCGAGGGGTCCGGCTTTGATGTCCGGCGCGTAGTAACGGAGCCAGAGGTTCCCGATGTCCCACTTCCCGCGCCCGTGGCCCCACGGCTTGCTCTTCGGGTCACCCCAGGGTCCCTGGTACAGGAGGGCGCCACCCACTCGCTCGTTGCCGGGAGCGCGATAATCCGGGGGCCGGAAGGCGGGGTTCAGTTTCACCGGGTCGCCAATGGCCAGCGGGATCGTCACCTTGTAGCCGCGCTTTGGGGCGTTCCGGTTCGCGCCGACGCGGAACGGGTTGGTGTGGCCAGGGAGCGGCTGGATGTCCACGTCCACCAGAGGAATTTCTCCAACGCCCGCCCAGCCCGCGTAATGGATGTTCTCCGGCTGAAACGACGGCGTGACCTGTATATCGAAGAAGCGACAGTGCGGGAATTCGCCTTCGAGGACGACTTTGGTCCCAAACGGCGCGTAGAGGAACGGCAGCACGAGGTAGGTGCAGTGCGGATCGGGGAAGGAGCCGTGCAGCGCCTGGGAGTTGACCGGCGCGGCCTCGCGGATGGCCCACTGTTCTTCGGGGCGGATGGCGTCGGCCTTCACGAGGGTCATTTTGGGCAGGGTGGTGAGGTCAACACCGGGAGGAAGCAGGTTCGCGGGAAGATCGGCGCTCGCCTTGCCGTCGAACCAGGCGCGGATGTGCGCCTCCAGCGCGTCCGACTGGCGCTGCGCCTCGGCGATGACGGCGTTGCGGTCGGCGAAGTCGGGGAAGGCGGGCGGGTCGGGGGTCAGGAACGGGATATGGTCGGCGCTGACACTCCAGCAGCCGACGCACGCGGTGGAGAGCAGAAGGAAGGCGGCGCCGCTAAAGGCGATGCGGCGGAACAAAGATCGCCGTGGACGAGGCATGAGTTGAATCCTTTCAGAGCAAGTGAAGCCGTAACGAGCGCTTCATCGTCAATACGCATTCGGGGGCGGCAGGGTTCACCTGACCCAGCCGAAGACCGGGATGAGGTGGAGTTGTTGCAGCGACTTCAGTCGCCCGTCGCCATAACGGACCCGGACCATGCCTTGCGCTGACACCGCCGGTTCGTGTATCATTCCTGTATCAGATTTACGCCGAAGTCGGAGGGACAGCCGTGGCGACACGACGTGAAACCGAAGCGAAGAAGCGCCGCCTGAAGGAGGACGCGCGACGGGAGTGTGGCGCCGGCGACCTGCGGCCCGGTTCCCCGCTGCCGCCCATGACCGCTCTCGCCGAGCGGTACGGCCTCTCCATCAACGTCGTGCGCGCCGTGGTGCGGGAACTCAGCGCCGAGGGCATCCTGTACACCGTTCCCCGCCTCGGCACCTTCGTGGGACGACCGGAACCGTCAGCGCGCCAGGTGTACGCCCTCGTCCTGCCGGGGCTGCCCGCGCCGGAACACAGCTTCTACCGGCAGACGCAATTCGGCTTTGAGGGGCGCCTGGCCCAGCTCGGCGGCTCCTCCGTGGCCCTCTCCGCCGAAACGCTGCGCTCCTGGGGCGCCTCCGCTGAACCTCTCGCGCTCGCCGGACTGTTCGATTTCACCGACTCCGTGCCGGAAGCCTCCACGTGGCTCCCCGCGTTGACGGACGCCACCCCCGACCTCGCGCGAGTCGTCTTCACGTCGCGCGGCGCCCTCCCGCCCGGCGCGGACAGTGTCGGCTTCGATGACGCCGACGGGGGACAGCAGGCGGCGGTTCACCTGCTGCGACGCGGCCACCGTCGCGTGGCGTTTCTCGCGTTGCACCCTCCAAACCCCACGGCGGAGAGTTTCGACTGGTCGGTGGAGCGGGAACGAGGCTGGAGCGCCGCCCTCCACGCCGAAGGGCTGGCGACAGATGACCTCGCCTTTCATCCCGCCGCCAACCCGCCGCCCGACCGGCAGACCGAAGCCGCGCTCCTTCCCGCGCTCGACGTGGCGCGCCGCTCGGAGGTGACCGCCGTCGTCACGGTCAACGATTACGCGGCGATGGCCCTCTTTCAGGCGCTGCATGACCTGCAACGGCCCGCCGAACAGTGGCCCGCGCTCGTCAGCTTCGATGACCGCCTCAACGCGGCGGGCTACTTCGTCACCTCGCTGCGGCTGCCCTGGGAGGAACTGGGCCGGGACGCCGCCGACCTCCTGTGGGATCGCCATCACGGGCGACTCACCGGCCCCTCACAACGCCGTGAGGCTCCTCTGCGCCTCGTCTCCCGCCTCACCTGCCGACCTCGCTGGACCGTGGCGGCGGGGGAAGCGGTCCTCACGGGAATCACTCGCGACTGGCTCTCCTCCTTCCCCTCGGAGATAACTCTTTGATTGCATCCAGACGCCGTTCCCCCTCGCGCGCGCGTGTGGCCGGGCGCCTCCTCACCCTTCTCATCGGCCTGACGACTCTGGCGGCGGGAGGACAGGCGCCGTCCGACGCTCCCGCTCGCGCCGAAGTGGCGATTCCTGTCCCATTCACGGCGCCGGGCAAGGGCTGGATGAGCGCGGCCCTGTACGACGGAAGCGGAACGCTCGTCCGAACGCTGGCGTACGCCCGGCCGGTGAAGGCCGGCTTCCGGGAGACGGGGCGAAACGCCGAGACCGGCGCGGTTTCTTACACAGTGGAACTGTCGGCGCCGTGGACCTCCCTGGGCTTCGACGGCCCTCCGGTGGGGCGACAGCTCGGCTTCGACACGTCGGTGGGAGTCGCCAACTCGTCCGGCGACCGGCGGGACCGGGCCGCGCACTGGGCTGGCCTCTCCGAAGGCGTGGTGGTGGACCGCCCTGGGTCCGCCGCGCTGCTGCCCCGCTCATGGGGAACGCTTACCCTCGCGCCGCCGCCGCCCGCTCCCTGACTCTTTCGGCGGGGGCGCCCGATGATCGCCCTTGCGCGCCCTCTCCGCCTGACCCGCGCCGCCTCACTCCGCCTGACCCGCGCCGCCTCCAAAGGAGCAGGATGAACCGTCTCGCCTCCACGCTCGCCTCCCTACTCGCCGCGTCCTCGCTCCTCGCCGGCGCCGCACACGCCGCGATCTCCTCGCGCGTCTTCTACGTCGCCCCCAACGGACGGGACACCTGGACCGGCCTTCGACCTTCCGCCAACGCCGCAAAAACCGACGGGCCGTTCGCCACGGTGGAGCGGGCGCAACAGGCCGTCCGCCGCCTGCCGAAGACGAGGCCCAACCGCGTGGTCCTGCGAGGCGGCCTGTATCCCCTGAAGAAGCCGCTTCAGTTCGGGCCGGACGACTCCGGCGCGCCCAACGCCCCCGTGACGTATGCGGCGTATCCGCGCGAAACTCCCGTCCTGAGCGGCGGCGAGCGGATCACCGGGTGGCGCCTCGCGGGGCAGGGCCGGTGGCAGGTCACGCTGCCGGATGTGAGGAGCGGCAGGTGGAACTTCATCCAGCTCTTCGTGAACGGCCAGCGACGGTTCCGGCCTCGCCTGCCGAAGTCGGGCTACGCCTTCATCGCGGATGGCCTGCCTCCCACCACAGCCAACACCAAGGACGGATTTGATCAGTTTCGGTTCGCGCCGGGGCAAATCCGCGCCAATTGGCACAACCTTGAGGATGTGGAAGTCCTGCCGTTCCACATCTGGACGATGTCGCGCTTCCGCATCCAGAAGGTCGATGCAGCCACGAATACCGTGAGTTTTACCGGCCACACGCGGGGAACCTCGTACTGGGCCGGGATGCCCAAAGGGGGCCGCTTCCTCGTGGAGAACGTACGCGAGGCCCTCAACACGCCGGGCGAATGGTACCTGGATCGCACGACCGGCGTCCTGACCTATCTTCCGATGCCGGGAGAAAAGATGGACCGCGCCGAGGTGGTCGCCCCGCGCATCGAGCAGTTGCTGCTGCTGAACGGGAGTGTGGCGGAAAAGCGGTGGGTCCACGATCTCGCCTTTGATGGCCTCACGTTCGCGCACGCCAACTGGGTCACGCCCAAGGAGGGGCACAGTTTCCAGCAGGCCGAAGCCGATGTCTCCGCCGCCGTCAATGTGGAGGGCGCTCGCCGGGTGGTCTTCCGCAACGGAGCGGTGGCGCACGTCGGAGGGTACGGCGTGCGGTTTGGGGCGGGCTGCCAGGGCAATACGCTCGATAACATGGAGATAGACGACCTCGGTGCGGGGGGCGTCATCCTCGGCGAACTCAAGTACACCGAGGACCCCGACGCGCTGGCGAGCCATCAAACGGTGCGAAACTGCCGCATCGCCCACGGGGGACGGCTGCACAACGCGGGGATTGGCGTCTTCATGGGCCATTCGCCGTACAACGTGGTGGAACACAACGACATCCACGACTTCTACTACACCGGCATCTCGGTTGGCTGGTCGTGGGGCTACGGCAAGAGCGGCGCGCACCACAACACCATCGCCTGGAACAACGTGGGCGACCTCGGCCAGGGCGTCCTCTCCGACATGGGCGGCATCTACTCCCTCGGCGTGTCACCCGGCAGCGTCATCCACCACAACCGCTTCCACGACGTGCGCTCGTTCAGCTACGGCGGCTGGGGCATCTACTTCGATGAGGGCACGACCGGCATGGTCGCGGAGAACAACCTCTCGTATAACACGAAATCCGCGCCGTTTCATCAGCATTACGGCAAGGAGAACATAGTCCGCAACAACGTCTTCGCCTTCGGGCAGGAGGCCGAAGTGATGCGGACCCGCCCGGAGGAGCATCGCTCCTTCACCTTTGAGCGCAACATCGTCACCTGGACCGAAGGGCCGCTGCTGGGGTCCAACTGGTCGGGGAACAATTACCTGCTGGATTACAATACGTACTGGAACGCGGGGAAGCCGTTCAACTTCGCGGGGATGACGCTGGCGGAGTGGCGCGCAAAGGGGCAGGACACCCATTCGGTGATCGCCGACCCGCGCTTTGTGGCGCCGGAGAAGGGGAATTTTTCGCTGCGGCCCGGCTCTCCCGCGCTGGACCTGGGGTTCAAACCGATTGAGACGAAAGGCATCGGGCGCCTCACGAAAAGCCGCACGCCGGACGTGAAGCCGCCGCGCGCGTTCCCGCCGCCTCCGCCTCCGCAGCCGGTCCGCGATGCGTTCGAGGGGACGGCGCCCGGCGCCCGACCCGGCCTCGCCACCGTGAACGAGGAGAACGAGGTCGCCGTGGTCCGCGTCACGGAGGAGACGGCAGCCACCGGCAAGCGCAGCCTGAAGTTCACCGACGCGCCGGGGCAGGAACACAACTACAACCCGCACATCTACTACACGCCAGGCTTTCACGATGGCGTTGTAGTGGGCCGGTTCGCGCTGCGGGTGGAACCGGGCGCCACGTTCTACCACGAGTGGCGAGACAGCGCGAACCCGTACCACGTGGGGCCGTCGCTGCGGGTGGAGGAGACCGGCTCGCTGCTGGCGAACGGGAAGCGGCTGATGGCCCTGCCGATGTCGCAGTGGGTGCGGCTGGAAGTGACCTGCCCCCTGGGCGCGAAGGCGAAAGGACGCTACGATTTGGTGGTCCGCTCGCCAGGGGCCGCATCGCCCGCGCGATTCACCGGGTTGTCGTGCTCCCCCGACTTCGCGGCGCTGGACTGGTATGGCTTCACCGCCGACGGCGTGAAGGCCGCCACGTTCTACCTGGACGACGTGAACCTTGAACGAACCGCCGCATAGCCCTGCAGCTGACTCTAACGAACCGGCGCCTGGCCCTGCGGCTGCGGACTCTGCTGCGGCTGGCTCTACTGGAGGATGGATTGATCAACCGGCATGGCGAGAAGGTTACGGGGGTTCGGATGCGCGGCCTCATCGGCGGGGCGGCGCTGGCGGCCTTTCTTGCGGTGACGACCGGGGCGCGAGCGGCGGCGCCCTCGGCTTCTCCCGCCACGGAGGCGGTGACGATCACCGTGAAGGCCGGGGCGCGGCAGTCGTTCGCCGGGTTTGGAGCGAGCCTTGGCAACTGGGGCGGCGAATACCAGTCTCTCAAGGCGGCGGAGCGCGAGAAACTGAACACCCTCCTGTGGAGCGACCTCCGCTTCCGCTCTCTGCGCCTCTGGTTCGCGCCGCAGCCCGGCGCCCATGACCTTTCCGCTTTCCGTCGCAGCTATGTCGACTCCGGCATCATCGCCGACGCGAAAAAGCATGGCGTCACCGATCTCCTCCTCGCGCCGGACGGCCTCCCTGAAGGGATGATCGCCCGCGACGCCGAGGGGCATCCCTCCTTCAAGCCGGGCCAGGAAGCGGAGTACGCCCGCCTCATCGCCGACTTCATTACGCGCCTGAAGGACGAGACCGGCGTCCTCCTCACCGTGACCGGCATTCAGAACGAGCCAAACGACAATGAGCGGTTCGCGCCGGAGCAGATTGTCCTCGTCGTGAAGCGCCTGCGTGGCGAGCTGGATCGGCGCGGCCTGCAAAGCGTCCGCATCATCGCGCCGGAAAGCGCCAACGTGGACGGCGTCTTCTACGACACCGTGGATTTAATGAAGGCGGACCCGACCGCGTGGAAGGCCCTCTCCGGCGTGGCGTCGCACTCCTACACGATGGCCGCCACCGAGGACGCCGCGAAGCGCGTGGCCAACACCGGCAAGGCGTACTGGATGACCGAGGCGGGCGACAACGGCCCGGAAGTCCCCGGCGATCCGAACCGCGCCGTCTCGCTGGCGGGCCGCTTCCTGAACGATATGAATCACCGCGTGACGCACTGGGTCCACTTCATCGGGTTTGAAGTGGCGGACCCGAACGACAACGCGACCCGCATCCTCGCGTACCAGGCGAAGCCGTTCGCCGTGACGACCTTCCTCAAGTGGTTCTACTACCGCCAGCTGAGCCGCGCGTTCGATGTGGGGGCCGTCTTCCGCCAAAGCGACAGCTCGCTCGACGGCGGCATGACGTACACCTACGGAAAGAAGCCTCACCTCATCGCGGCGGCGGGGCGCAATCCCGATGGCTCGTGGGCCTTCGGCGCCGCGAACCTCACCTCCCCGGAGTTCACCGACGTCATGAAGAACGAGAAAGGCGAGCCGAGCCAGACGAGCTACGCCGCCCGTGGGTATCGCGTCACCGTCCGCATCCCCGAACTGGAGCGCGTGGAACGGCTCGATTTCCGGGTCCGGCGCAGCGGCCCCGCCCGCAACGGCGCCAACGCCCTCCAGGAGGATCGCGAGGACGGCGTGCTCACCCTGAAGCGCGGCCTGGGCGAGGTCACGGTGGGGCCGCGCGAACTGGTCACGCTGCACTCGACGCCCATGCCCAAAGGCCGCCGCGCCCGCCCGTAGCCCTCCTCTCATCCCTCTCCCGGAGCCAGCGTTCATGTCCCTCGATCCCCGCGTGGAACACCTCTATCCGAAGACCGCTGTCCCCACCGAATCCCTTGTCATCGCCGACCTTCAAAGCGACCGCATGGATGGCCAGATCGCCGCGTGTGTCCTCCAGGGGATTGTCAACCGTGAGGCGCCCGTCAAGGCGTATGTCTTCAACACGTACTGCTTCGACAACAAGGGCGGCGGCGCCAACCAGGCGAGGGTAGCGGAGAAGTGGCTCACCGAGGTGTACGCCGATCTTCCTCAGGAGCGGCTGGCGCTGGGCGGCGGGCCGAACCCCGGCTTCCGCGCGCTGCTGGAGCGGTTCGGGGACGTGGTGAAGGGCTGGATCGTCTACGACCCCCGGCTGGAGGACGCCACCATCGAGGCGGCCACCACTATCGCCGGGCAGACCGACGGCGTGGTCGTCTCCCCAGAATTGCTGGACGAGTTGAAGCCTCTCGCCCTGCCCGTGCTGGCCGACCTGCGCGACCCTGCCTTCGCGGACAATGTCGCCTGTCTCACCTGGCTGAAGGAGAACTGGTTCGCAGGCGCCAGTCACCAGGTCGCCTTCACGTGGCGCATGGTCGGGACCGGCGAGAAGAGCTGGGGCGCGGCGAACAAGGATTACGTGGTGGCGAATCGCCTCTTCACCTTCTCGCTCGACGTGAGCAAGGCCGAAGAGAGCCAGCGTTACGCCGAGATTCTCTTCGAGTACCCTCCTGGTACGCCGGTGATGGGCTGGTCCGATGAAATGTGGGCGGATGCCCTGTTCAATCGGCTGGGCTACTTCATGGTTCCCTGTATCTCGGTGGAGAACCTGACCGTTCACGCCTCCTTCCCGTCCACAAGCATGGTGGCTCCGGAGCCAAAGGTCCTGCCCCTCGATCCTGGAGCCGTCTACCTCGCGTTCTTCGTGGCGGACGGCGATAACCTGCTTCACTCACTGGTGTATGAGCCAGATACCCTCCTCACCAGCCGCGATGTGGGGTCAGTTCCCACCACCTGGGTGATCAATCCGGCCCTGGTGGACCTGGCGCCGCGCGTCTTCGACTGGTATCGCGCCCGTCTGCTCGCCGATGCTTCGATGGAGCAGGAACTCGCCGGGATGATGGGCGACGGCCACCCCGGCAGCGACCAGTTCGCCGGGTTCCGCTTCTACTGCGACCTCGCGCGGCATTATGTTGAGAAGGCGGGCCTGCGCACCCTCAAGCAGATGGGCGAATCCGAGGCGGTGGCGTGGCGAGTGAGGCCCTACGTCGTCAATGGCGGCTACGCGGGCACCGACGCGCGGGGTCCCCGGCCGTACGAGTTCCACGCCGATGACGAGACGTTCCACATCGGTTCGGTCCACATTCGGGAACAAGACCTTCAGCGGGTCATCCGGGAGGCGTCGGAAAACGAGCCGTTGTTCCTCGAGGTGTTCAGCGGGACCGGCTCGATGGATACTCCCGCGCATATCCGGGAGGTCGCCGACGAGCTGCGCGCCGCCGACCTGGGCCGCCCGATTCACCTGGGTCGCACGATGGACCTCGCCGCGACGTATCACGCGCTGCGGGCAAAGTAACGAGACGATCCCCTCCGCTCCTTCGGTTGGTTTCCCGCCGCCCCGATGCTACACTTTCGGCGTTGGGACGGCCCTCGCTGTCCTCTTTTTATGACTCCCTTTGTGACTCCCCAGCGCCCCCCTGCGGCGTGATAACGCGGAAGGATTGGCCCCATGTGCTGGCGCGCGAAACTCCTGGATGGGCGCGGCGTTGCTCTCCTCCTCCTGGGGGTGGCGCTGACCCTCGCCAG
>JBBRGS010000065.1:0-17160 GCA_038240635.1 Armatimonadota bacterium | reverse complement strand
GGGCTGCCATGAGACGATTCTCGGCAAGGTGGAGGCGATGATCGGCTGCAGCTGTTCGTAGCGAATTCGCCAAAAATATAAAAAAGGAATTGGGCGAGCGATGTCTAATCTTCGAGGTGGAAGCGATCCTTCCAGAAAGGGCACCAGAATGCGTCAGCTGGCTCTGATGTTCAATGTCTTCCTGATTCAAGCAACTGCCATGGCGGCTAAAGCCCCGGCACATCCAGCGGCAGCCACGGCTGCAAAACCTGTTAACTCCCCTATGCCCGTCCCCATTACCTGGGATTTGGTTGATAAACTCCTGATGGTAGTGGGGATTTTAACACTTATGGTGTCCTCCTATAACGCCATAGTCAATTATTTTGAGCGAAAACGACAGGCGCAAGAAATCAAGATAGCGTTTGAGATCGATAAAAAAAGTTATGTACACCCTTATTCAATTACAAGAGCCAATTTGTCTCGTGCTGAGCTTCAGGGCATCCTCGGCAATTTTCAACCCGATATCAATATTTAGATTTAGGAACTATTGATTATCTAGAGCGTTTGAAAGACTTACAGAACTCGAACAAGCCAGGAACAATGATCATCAAATTATCAGAAGTTGAAGCCTCGCGCTTTGACCTGTCAAATGCTACACCAAAATATCCTCCTTCAGAAACATAAACTCCCTGAACCCAGGCGACTACTCCATGGTCTACATCACATAAACGGAAAGTCTCCCGCTCAGGCCGTCTCTACGTCGTCAAGCAGGCCGGGGATGGGGCGAATCTCCATCACGCCTTCGTCCAAATCCACCCGCGCGATCACGTCCCGGATGGCGGGGATCAACAGCGTCCCCAGGTCGTACACATCGTTGGCGGGCGTCTTCAGGACCGACTGAATCACGCCCAAATGCCGGCCGTCCACCGTGAGGACGCGCAGGCCGATCAGGTCATCCACATACCAGGTGTCCGGCTCGGTGAGGGGCCGCCGGGGCTGCGGCGGGATGACGATCTCCAGGCCGCGCAGGCCCTCGGCGTCGGTCATGGTCGGCACATCGTGCAATTTCATGACGACCACGTTCTTGTGCAGCCGGGCGCGCTCCACCGCGAAGACCGTTTCGAGGCCCGTGGACGACCGGAGCGTGACCTCCTTCATAGCGACGAGCCGTTCGGGGAAGTCGGTGTGCGGGTACACTTTCACCTCGCCGCGATGCCCGAACGGCGCCACAATCTCGCCGATCACGACCCGCTCCTCCGGGGAGACGGGCCTCGCTTCCGGTTCCTTCGCCATGCCTAGGCTTTCTGGATGAGGGACGGCGCCGGCGCCGGGGCCGGGGCATCGAAGGCGCCCGCGCTCTCGCGGATTTCCTGCACGATGCCGTCCTTCACGACGATCTCTGCGCGGCCGAGTTTGTCGCGCAGGTTATCGCCCTCCACGAGGTCCACAAAGCCTTCCAATTGGAGGTAGGTGACGCGCTCGTCGAGTTGGAGGGCGTCCACCGCGCCGCGCCGCTCCTGCAATTCCTGCCGGGCCGCATCAAACTTACGGGTCTCCTCTTCCACCTGGCGGCGGAACGAGTTGGCCATGTCGGCGCTGGGGATTTGCAGCATATAACGGCGGGACTGAGTCTCCAATTCCTTCTGGCTCTCACCCACGCGCTGAAGGTTTTCCTCGATCTCCTGGAGATACTCCTGCTTGAGGCCTTCAGTGACGATGGCGGTGACAATAACGGGACGCTTAACCTGCATGAAGTAACTCCAGACGTTAATGAAAGCGGAAAAACCGGAAGGAGGGGAAGGGCGCGCGGGAATCCAAGCCGCCCTCGCCCCAGAAGTATGGAGCGAACGCCGCCGGTGAGTGGGCGCTTTTAGGAGATGAGTTCGAGGTAGACGCGCTGGCTGCCTCGGACCGACGCGGCTTTGGCGAGGGTGCGCAGGGCGTTAATCACCCGACCGCCGCGCCCGATCACTTTGCCCGTCTCCCCGTCTGCGACGGAGATTTCCAGGGTCACGCCGTCGGCGGTCTCCACTTCCCGCACTTCCACGGCGTCCGGCTGGTCCACCAGCCCTTTCACGAGCAGTTCGATGAGGTCTCTCAACGCGGGACTCCTCGGCCCGGAGGTCCGGGCGCCGGGGCAAATGGGAGGGGATGGCGCAGGCGCGGGAGGCTACACCCCTTCCGGGGGCCCCGTGACGGCCTGGGGCGCGGGTTCGGAAGCGGCGGGCGCTTGGCCGTTCGCTTCGAGGGCGCCGCTGCGCTTCAGCACGCCGACGACGCTTTCGGACGGCTGGGCGCCCTTGCTCAGCCAGCTCTGGTACTTCCCGGCGTCCACTTTCACGGTCGCCGGGTGGGTGAGCGGGTCGTAGTAGCCCAGGGTTTCGATGAAGCGGCCGTCGCGGGGCGAACGGGAGTCGGCGACAACGATGCGGTAGAAGGCGCGCTTTTTGGCGCCCATGCGTTTCATGCGAATACGAACAGCCAATCTTTCCTCCGAGGGGACAGGCGGGGCCTGCCGGGTGAACGGGCGTTGCGGGTGAAGGGGTGAGGCGAGTAGATGGTGGGGTTGCGAGTAGATGGTGGGGTTGCGCGGGGATATGGGGGAGCCGGGTAAGTTTAGCGCATGAAGGGCATTTTTAGCCCCATCTTGCCCTTCCCTTTTTTGCCTTTGACGGCGCGAGTCTGGAGGGTTTTCTCCATATCGCCGAATTTGCGGAGCATCTGGCGCATCTGCTGGTACTGGTTCATGAGGCGGTTGACCTCCTGAACGGTGGCGCCACTGCCCACCGCGATGCGCCGCCGACGGCTGCCGTTCAAAATCTCCGGGTTGCGCCGCTCCTGGAGGGTCATGCTGCGGATGATCGCTTCCTGCCGGGCGAGCTGCTTCGTATCCACCTCGGCGCCCTTGAGCGCTTCGGCCTTGCTCCCCAGGCCGGGGATCATCGAGAGGACCTGATCGAGCGGCCCCATCTTCTTCATCTGGTCGAGCTGCTCCAGGTAATCCTCAAAATCGAACTTGTTCTGGCGCAGTCGGGCTTCGAGTTGCTGCGCCTTCTTCAGGTCGAGCGCCTCTTCCGCCTTCTCGATGAGGCCCAGCACGTCGCCCATGCCGAGGATGCGCCCCGCGAGGCGGTCGGGATGGAACGGCTCGAAGGCGTCGAGTTTCTCCCCGGTCCCGGCGAACTTGATGGGCCGCTCGGTGACAGAGCGCAGGGAGAGGGCCGCGCCGCCGCGCGCGTCGCTGTCGAGCTGGGTGAGGATGAAGCCGGTCACGTCGAGCCGGGCGTTGAACCCTTCGGCGACGTTCACGGCGTCCTGGCCGGTCATGGCGTTGAGGACGAGAAGAATCTCATGCGGGTTGGTGGCCGCGCGGATGCCCTGAAGCTCGATCATCAGCTCGTCGTTGATGTGGAGGCGCCCGGCGGTGTCCACAATCATCACATCGTGGCGGCCGGTGATGGCGGCGACATACCCTTCGCGGGCGATCTGCACCGGGTTCGCGGTCGCGCCGAGCGAGAAGACGGGGACGCCGACCTGCTCGCCGAGGACCTCCAGCTGCTTAATGGCGGCGGGGCGAACCACGTCGGCGGCGACGAGGAGCGGCTTCTTCCCCTTCTTCTTCAGATGGAGGGCGAGTTTGCCCGCCGTGGTCGTCTTGCCCGCCCCCTGGAGGCCGACGAGGAGGATGACGTGAGGCGGCGCGCCGTTCAGGTTGAGCGGAGCGGCCGTCTCGCCGAGCAGGCCCATCATCTCATCGAAGACGATTTTGACGACCTGCTGGCCGGGGTTGAGGTTTTCCATCACCTCTACCCCGATGGCGCGCACCTTCACCCGCGCCACAAAGTCCTTGACGACCTTGTAATTGACATCGGCTTCGAGGAGGGCGAGGCGAACCTCGCGCAGCGCCTCGGTGACGTCCTGCTCGGTGACTTTGCCTTTGCCGCGCAGGCGGTCGAAGGCGACCTGTAGTTTTTGGGAGAGAGTGTCAAACATACCTCAGACAGTATAATGAGGGGCAGGGATGCCGTCAAACGCCGTGAGACACGGAAACGGTGGTATCATCGGCCTGAGCGTGAGGAGGAGGGAGGGTGCGCATTGTGAAGGGAGAGCCAGGAGGATGACCCTGACCCAAAGCCGGTTAAGGCTGGAGTGGCCTCTGGAGGCGCTGACCGACTTCTGCCGGCGCCATCACATCCGCCGGTTGTCGGTGTTCGGCTCCACCTTGCGCGATGACTTCACGCCACAGGGCGATGTGGACTTCCTCGTCGAGTTTGAGCCGGGAACTCGTGTCGGCGCCATTCGGCTGGCGGCGCTGGAAAGTAAACTTACGACCCTGATCGGGCAGAAGGCCGACCTGAATCCGGCGGGACCTTTCCGAAATGGCGTTTTCGCGCCCGTGCCTGAGGAGGAGACCCTCTATGTCTTGCCGTAATGAAGAGGTCCGCTTGAGGGATATGCTGGATTACGCTCGCCTCGCCGTAGACTTTGTTCAGGGACGGGACCGCGATCACCTGGATACCAATCCGATGCTTACTCTTCTCCCATAAGCCGTCACGACATGGTAGAACGAGGTCTCAAGAGGAGGCCGGTCGGTCATAGCGAACCGTGGAAAGACACCATAGGCGAGGGGAGGACGCAAAACCGATGGGACAATCGTATCGAGGCTGGATCGCCGCCGGGCTGGCGCTGGGAACCCTGATTCTCGTGAAAGAGGGGTTGTATCTCTCGGCGCCCCAAAAGATCACCCCTCTCTCCCGCGCGCGACTCGGCGCGGCGAACCTCAGCGCCGCCCCCTCTCCCGCCTTTCAGGTGACGGAACTTCCTGATTCGAGCGGCGCCGCTCAGGCCGCGAAGGTCGCCGCGCACCCGATGATCGCCAAAGTGGAGCCTAAACCCGACGAGACGCCGAAGGAGCGTCCGGTTCGCCGGCGCCGCACTCGGCGGAAGCGAGTCACGCCGCCGGTTGAAGCCCCCGTCGTGGCCCGGCGAAACGAGACGCCGCCCATCGCTCCGGTCCTGCCGGTGAAGGCCGAGAGTTCCGCGTCCAGCCCTTCCTCTTCCTCGGCGGACGCTCCCCGCCGGGAGGCTCCTTCGTCCGACTCCTCCACCGCCGCCACGGAGTCGCGCGCCGAGACGCGGACGGAACGCCGCAGCGCCCGCCGGGAGGACACCGGCGCCCGCGCCACGCCCTCGCGCGGGTCTGAACGCGACGGCGAGACGTGGGAGCGCATCGAGCGGCCGCCGACCGAGACACCTCCGGCGGATAGCGGCGGCTCCGGCGGATAGCGGCGGCTCCGGCGAGTAGGGCGGTCAGCCGGGTCAGCCGGGAGCCATAGGTCGCGGTCTCTTCCCGCCTCCCGTGGTTGCCGCGATCTCCGCGTCGCTTCCACAATGAGCCGACATGATGGAACTGCGGCTCACTCATCTTCGGCGCCGGTTTGGCCGGAAACTCCTTTTTGACGACCTGAACGTTAGCGTGCGCCCCGGCGAGTGGCTGGCGATCACCGGCGCGAACGGCTCCGGCAAAACGACGCTGATCCGCATCCTCGCGGGGCTGACGCGGCCCACCTCCGGCGCGGCGGAACTGTGGCGCGATGGCCAGTCGCTCACGGGGCCGGAGCGTCGCGCCGCACTCGGCCTCGTTACGCCTGATTTGGCGCTGGACGGGGACCTCACCGCGCGGGAAAACCTGGAGTTTCACGCTCAGATGCGCGGACTCGCCCTGGGCGCGGAAGAGGCGCTCCTCGCGGAAGTGGGGCTGGAGGGGCGCGGCGGAGACCTCACGCGGACCTTCTCCTCCGGGATGCGACAACGCCTGAAGTACGCCTTCGCGCTGCAGCGCTCGCCCCCGCTGCTGCTCCTCGATGAGCCGACCGCCAACCTCGACGCGGAGGGCGAAGGGATGGTGACGCGGATGAAGGCTCGTCAGCGCGAACGGGGCATCCTGGTCGTGGCGACGAATAACCCCCGCGAAGCCGAGGGCGCGACGCACACTCTGCGCCTCTCCGGCGGCCTTCGCCAGGAGGATGCGCTCCCGCCGTCCGGCGATGTGACCCCTCGCTCCGGCGACCGTTAGGCGGCTGATGCCCCCTTCCCCGCCGCCATCGCCGTTCCGCTCCTGGCCACTGCGGTCTCCGCGCGCGTCCGGCGCCGGGTTCGGCAGCAAGGTGGCGGCGGTCTTCCTGCGCGAGGCTCGCACTGAGGCGCGCAACCGCTTCTCGGTCAACGCCGTGGCGATGTTCGCGCTCTCCACGCTGCTGTTGGTTGGCCTCTCGACCGACGCCGCCACGCCGCACAAGGCGAAGTCGGGGCTGCTGTGGCTCGTCCTCCTCTTTTCGGCGATGACCGGCCTGTCGCGCGCGTTCGTCCGCGAGGTGGAGGGCCGCACGCAGGACTCTCTGCGCCTCACGTGCGACCCTGGCGCCCTGCTGGTGGGGAAAACGCTGTTCAACGCCGCGCTGCTGGGAGCGACTCAGGCGCTTATCACGCCGCTGTTCGTCCTGATGACCGACCTCCCGATCCGAAGCGCCAGCCTCTTCCTCACGATGCTGTTGCTGGGCAACCTCGGCCTCACGGTGGTCTCCACGCTGCTGGCGGCGCTGGTGGCGAAGGCGGGTGGGCGCGGGGCGCTGTTCCCGGTGCTGGCCCTGCCGCTGCTCATCCCCCTCTTCCTGGCGCTGGTGGGAGGGACGTACGCCGCGCTCGTTCCCGATATGAAGGTTGTGGCGGGAGCGGGCTATGTGGCGACGCCGGAAGCGACCCGGTCGGCGTGGGAGGCGGGGGCGTCGTATGCGCGGCTGGCGGCGGCGTACGCGGGTGTATTAGGTCCCGCCGCGCTCCTCCTGTTCGAGTTCATCTGGGAAGAGGACTGAACGCGGGCCGCCGGAGAGAGGCGACTTCACGGTTGAGCGCGGCGGGAGGATCGCCGAGGGGTCAGGCGGGTTCGGGGGCGTGACGCTTCCAGCCGCGCTCGTAGATGCTCAGGTCCGACTCCTTCGCCAGGGCTTCGATGTCGAGGGAGGGGAGGTTCTCGAACACCTTGCGGACGGCCTCGGCGATGAGGCGCGCGGTGGACGGGGGATTGGGGACGCGCAGGTCGCTGATGATGAAGTACGACGCCGAATGATACAGGGCGTTGGGGAAGAGCGCGGGAGAGTAGTCCACATCGGAGTTGGAGCCGCGCCATGGGCGACCGTCGCCGTAGGCGTTTTTGGCGGCGATGGCGGTCATTTCGGGAAGGATACGCCGCTGCCACACCATGACGGGGGCGCCCTCGGCCTGGATAGCGGTGACGACGGCCTCGCGGAGGAGGTTGACCGGGCCATCATACCCCGCGCCGTCGGGGTCCACGTGGCAGACGAAGTTGTACCCGTTTTCGCGGCCCCATTCGGGTTCGCGGGGGAGGATGAGGCCGGGGAGGCCGCTTAGTTCCTCGCGGAGGATGGCGAAGAGGCTGCGGGCGTGTTCGATGGCGGCGTCGAGGCGGGTGAGCTGGGCGCGGGCGTAGGCGGCGCTGAGTTCGTGGTACCGATTCATGTAGCCGAGGCCGAACGCCTGGAACGAGTCGTCGCCGAACGGTTTGCGGAAGTCGCCGAACAGGTTGAGAGAGCGTCCTCGTTCGAGGAGGGCTTCGTCGTTGGTGACGAAGAGGCCGCCTTCCCCCGCCGAGAACATCTTGTTCTGGTTGAGGCTGAACGCGGCGCAGTGGCCCATCGTCCCGACCTTGCGGCCTTTGTAGCGCGCCCCGTGCGCCTGGCAGGCGTCCTCGATGACGAACAGGTTGTGGCGCCGCGCGAGATCGAGGATTGGGTCCATGTCCGCCGGAACGCCGTGGAGGTGGACGACGATGAGGGCGCGGGTCCGGGGGGTGAGGGCGGCCTCGATTTTCGCGGGGTCCATGTTGCTCCAGGCGGAGTCCACGTCCACGAAGACGGGGATGCACTGGTGATGGAGGATGCAGCTGGCGGAGGAGGTCCAGGAGTAGGCGGGGGTGAGGACTTCGTCCCCGGCGGAGAGTCCGCACGCGGCGAGGGCCATGTGGAGGGCGGCGGTGCCGCTGTTGGTGGCGGCGCAGTGGGCGTTGCCGTTCCATTTGGCCCATTCGCGCTGGAGGGCTTCGCAATTTTCGCCCCAGGCGTGAGACGGGCTGCGGAGGGACCGCAGGACATACTCCTCATCGAGGGCGGTGGTGGGAGGGCCGGGCAGCAGTGTGCCGGACGGGACCGCGCTGGGCCCGCCGTGAATAGCCAGAGGGGAGGACATGAGGACTCCGGGGACGCCTGAAGCAGGGAGGAACGGAACGAGAGCGAACGAGAGAGCGGGGGGATGAAGCGCTCCGTGACGCTTCATTCTCCCTCGTGTCGGCCACTCCTTCCCTCCGTCGGCGTCGCCCGCAGGCGTTCCCGCGCGGGTCTCCACCCTCTGGGGTCGCCTCGCCTCATCTCATCGCATTCCGACTTATTGCGCTTCATCGCCCTCGCCGGGAGTTATTAAAGATGGTTTCATCGTTTGGACTGTACGCCGCCCTCGTGGGACTGGCCTGCTTCGCCTGCGCCAGCGTGGGGGGAGAGGCCGCGCCAAAGCGTCCTTCCACGGACTGGTTTCGGGATGCGAAGTACGGCGTCTTCCAGCACTTCCTGCCCGACAGCCGTAACGGCCCGGCGCTGGTCAAGCAGTTCGATGTGGAGGCCCTCGCCGATCAGTTGAAGGCTGCTGGCGCCGGGTACTACATCTTCACGCTGGGGCAGAATTCCGGCTGGTTGAACGCGCCCAACGCCGCCTACGACCGAATCACCGGGTACGCCCCCGGCGAGCGGTGTTCCACGCGGGACCTGCCGCTGGACCTGTACACCGCCCTCCACAAGCGGGGCATCCGGCTCATGCTCTATCTCCCGTGCCAGCCGCCTAACGGGGACCCTCGCGCACAGAAGGCGTTCGGGCTGCCAGAGGGGCCGGCCGATCAGCCGCTCCCTCCTGACGTAGCGCGAAAGTGGGCGGACGTCATCCGCGAGTGGTCGGATCGTTATGGTGACAAGGTGGTCGGCTGGTGGTTCGATGGCGGCTACGACTGGATCGGCTTCAACGAGGAGATCGCGGGCATCTACAACGCGGCGGTGAAGCATGGCAATCCCAAAGCGCTGGCGACCTTCAATCCGGGGGTGAAGGTTATCCGCCACACGCAAGCGGAAGATTACACCGCCGGGGAGTTGAACGAGCCACTCGGCGAGATTCCGGCGGCTCGAACGCTGGACGGGTCGCAGTGGCACGCGCTGACGTATCTGGGCGCCGGCTGGGGACAGCGCGCGCCTCGCTTCAGTGATGAGCAGTGGGCGCAGTGGGTCGCCGCCGTGACCGCAAAGGGCGGAGTCGCCTCGCTGGACACCGGCCCCAACGAGCGGGCGGAAGACGGCCCCATCGGCGCGATCTCCGAAGCGCACATGGCGACGTTGAAGGCAATTCGGAAGGCGGTTCGCCCCCCTGGGAAGACACCGAAGCGGCTGAGGCGCTCCGAGAGCTACGTCGGCATCCATTACGATTTCCACGCCAACCCGACGGATGACCAGATCGGGGCGAACACCTCGCGCGAGATGATTGAAACGATCATTGATCAGGTGAAGCCCGACTACATCCAGATTGACTGCAAGGGGCACCCCGGCATCTCCAGTTACCCGACGAAGGTGGGGTACCCGGCGGCGGGCTTCGTGGGAGACCCCCTGCGAGTGTGGCGGGAAGTCACCGCGCGGCGAGGCGTGGCGCTCTACATGCACTACTCCGGCGTTTGGGATGCCGAGGCGATTCGCCAACATCCCGATTGGGCGGTCGTGAACGCCGACGGCAAAAGGGACGAGATGACCACCTCTCGCTTTAGCGCCTACGCCGACCAGCTGATGATCCCGCAACTGAAGGAACTCGGCTCGGTGTACGACGTGGACGGCGTCTGGGTGGATGGCGATTGCTGGGCCTCGAAGCCGGACTACAGCGAACCGGCTCTCGCCGCGTTTCGGAAGGCCACGGGCATCACAGACGTTCCGCGCCAGCCGGGCGATCCGCACTGGTACGAGTTTCTCCAGTTCAACCGGGAGGCGTTCCGCGACTATATGCGTCACGTCATCCGGGAGGTGAAGAAGACGGCCCCCCGCCTCCAGTACTGCAGCAACTGGGCCTTCTCCGACCATATGCCGGAGCCGGTCTGCGCCCCGGTGGATTTCATCTCCGGCGACCTGAACCCGGAAGACAGCGTGAACTCGGCGCGGGCGTCGGCGCGCTTCCTCGCGCAGGGCGGCAAACCGTGGGACCTGATGGCGTGGAGTTTCACGCGGGTGGCGGGGAAAAACGGTTCACACCAGAAGACGGCCGTCCAGTTGCAGCGCGAGGCGGCGGTGGCGCTGTCGCAGGGGGGCGGCTTTCAGGCGTACTTCACGCAGCGGCGCGACGGCTCGGTGAAACTGTCGGAAGTTCCGCTCATGGCGGAGGTCGCGCGCTTCTGCCGGGCGCGCCAGGCGCTCTGTCACGGGGCGAAGATCGTGCCTCAGGTGGCGCTCCTCTTCTCAATGGTCGACCATTATCACGAGGCGAACGGCCTCTTCCCCAGGGACCTCACCCACGTGAACGGGCCGCTTCAGGCGCTGCTGGAGAGCCAGTATTCGGTGGAGCTGCTCGGCGAGGCGAATCTGCATGGTCGGATGAAGGAGTACCCACTCATCGTGATCCCCGAAGCCCGCACGCTGGAACCGGCGTTTGAGGACGAGTTGCGGGCGTATGTGAAGGGCGGCGGCCATCTGCTGCTGATCGGCCCCGAATCGGCGGAGCGGTTCAGCGGGGAGATCGGTTACCTGCCGAAGGAGGAGATCGCGCGCGAGTCGCGGACCCTCCGGCATGGCGACAACCGGGTTCCGACGAAGGGGTTCGCGCAGGCGGTGACGCTGGAAGCAAAAGCGCGTCCGTTTGGCGAACTGACGGCGCCGGGCGCGGCGGAGTCGTCTCCGGCGGCCTCCTTCACTACGGTGGGAAAAGGAGTGATCGCGGCGACGTACACCGATCTCAGCGAGGCGTACACCAGCGAGCGGTCCCCGGCGGCGCGGGAGTTCCTTCACACTCTCGCGCAGGAGCTGTTCCCTCATCCGCTGGTGACGGTGACGGGATCGCGCGACGTGGACGTGACGGTGACGCGGCAGGCGGGGCGGCTGGCCATCAGCCTGATGAACACCGCCGGGCCGCACGCGGATCCCCACGACCCGATCATCGAGAGCATTCCGACGGTGGGGCCGCTGGAAGTGGCGATCCAGACGCCAACCGCGCCGAAAGCGATCCGATGGGAGCCGGATGGAACTTCGTTGCCGGTGCGGTATGAGGCGGGGGTGGCTACGGTGACGCTGCCGAAACTGGAGATACACGGCGTCCTGGTCGTGGAGTGAAGGGGTCAAAGGCGGCGCTCGAAAGCATGAAGCGCGGGGCGTCGCCCGGTGTCTGTAAGGAGGGCATCCGCTCCGGGCGACTGAAGTCGCTGCAACAACCACACAAAGTCGGCCTGCGCCGACTCTCTGATTGCCGGGGCTTACTGTTACCCCAGTCCGCGAAGGTAGGCTTCGTGTTTCTTCAGGCGTGGCTTGAGCCGCAGAAGCCCTTGCAGAGACGCAAAGTCGGCCTGCGCCGATTTTCTGAGTACCATGTCTTCCCGTCGCTCCGGTCCGCGAAGGCGGACTTCGTGTTCGTGGCGCTGCGACTTCCGTCGCCGGGGTTTTTTATTGCGCATCAGGCGCATAAGGAGTGTTCATCTGATGAAAGAGTATCGTGTGACCCGTCGCCGCCTGCTTCAGGGCATGGCGGTGGCTCCCCTGGCGCTTCAGGCCGCCGCGCACGCCGCTGAGTCGTCGGGCGTCGCCGCGTCGCCGTCGCTGGCGGCCGCCCGCGCCGCGCGCCTCAAACTCAATCACAAGGCGATGGAGAAACTGGGCTGGAAACTCTCCTCGCAGGCGTACACGTTCCGCGAACTGACGCTGTTTGAGACGATGGACGTGCTGAACGCGCTCGGCCTGCGCTACATCGAGCTGTTCCCCGGCCAGAGTATGGCGCCCGACGACAAGGCCGGCTTCGACCACAACGCCGCGCCGGAGCGGGTGGCCGCCGTGCAGGCCAAACTCAAAAGCGCCCACCTTACCCCGGTGAACTACGGCGTGGTTGGCCTGGGCGACGACGAGGCGGAAAATCGCAAGGTGTTCAACTTCGCCAAAACGATGGGCATGCTCACCATCGTCAGCGAGCCGCCGGAGGACTCGTTTGACAAGATTGACCGGCTCTGCGGGGAGTACAAGATCAACGTGGCGCTGCACGATCACCCGCGCCCGTCGCGCTACTGGGATCCCGCCCATGTGCTGGAGGTGGTGAAGGGGCATTCCCGGCGGATCGGGTCGTGCTCGGACACGGGGCACTGGTATCGCTCCGGGTTCACGCCGTTGGAGTGCCTGAAGCAGTTGGAGGGGCGGATCATCTCGCTGCACTTCAAGGATTTGAACGCGCAGAAGGAAGATGTGCCGTGGGGCACGGGGGTCTGCGACGCGCGGGAAATGCTGAAGGAACTGAAGCGGCAGAAGTTCCGGGGCGTCTTCTCGGCGGAGTATGAGCGGACGAGCGGGGTGGAGCTGGTGAACAACGTGGCAAAGTCGTTCGACTGGTTCAGCCGGACGGCGACGGAGCTGGCGAAGAGCGCGTAGCCCCGCGCACGCCTCATGTCATGATCCATCCATCAGACCCAGTCGCGCCCCTCTTCCGCAGGTGGGAGGAGGGGCGCGGGTCATGGGGCGGGTTCGGGTGCGCTCAACGCTTCCTGGCCGGGGTCGCTTTCTTAACGGGACTGGCTTTCTTTGCCGGGGTCGTCTTCATCTTGGCGAGCGGATTGTTCGGTTTGGCCGGAGCGGTGGGCTTTGATACCGGTCTGGGCGCGGTGAGGGCCATTTTGAACGCGAGTTCGGTGGCGGTGGCGCCCTGCACGCTGAAGTCGGGGTTGAGCGCGACGCGGCACTGATACGGCTTCGGCGCCAGGTCTTTGGGGAGAATGAACGGCAGGCGGCGCACTTTGCCCGGCAGAATGACCACATTCTCCTCGCCCGGCGCCTCCAGTGCAGGTTTCGTCGCGGGAATGGACGAGTCGTTCATCCTGAGAGCCGTCGTGCGGTAGATGGCTGCGGAGGCGCCGGTGTTCGCCACGTCCACCAGGAGGGTCGTCCGGCCTTCCGCTTCGCGCGAGAGTTCGACTTTGCCCAGGGCTACCGGCGGAGCGCCTTTCTCACTGGGGTCCTGCGCCAGCACGAGGGTGCTCCCCGTACCGGTGTACCCCACCGACTGCGGGTCCCGCGATGCGAATCGGAACTGCACCAGGCCCCATCGGTCCTGCCCGGCCTGGGGCGAGGAGGAGCGCAGGATGACGGTTCGATTTTGCCGGGGGCCAAGGACAAAGTGGGGCGTCATGACGTTGAGCCACGAGGTGGGAGCGGCGGCGGACTGGGAGGGAACCGGCGTGCCGTCCGCATCGATGGCGCAGGGCGTAACCGAAGCGTCCACGGAAACGGGATGGTCTTCGTAGTTGGTGACGATGACGCGGTCGGTGTGTAACCCCTGAGCGGCGATGGGCGCCTTGAGGACCGAGGGAGACACGGACACCTGAAGGCCGGTGCGTTCCTGCGCGCCGAGGGCGACTTCGCCGAGTTCGGGATTGCCGCCGGGATGCGGCTTCAGATCAATCGGCACGCTGTAGCCCCGTTTGTCGGCGTAGGTGAGGGTGAGACGAGCCGTGTAATGATCCGCCGGGAGGGTGGAATCGATCAGGACGGGGAAGCGAATCGTCGCGCCGGGCAGAATGGCCTGGCCATCGGGATTGCCCATGCCGACCTTGTAGCGGCCCATGAGGGCGCCCGCGTCGGAGGTGACGACGACATCGCCCTTGGCGCGCACCATCGAGTTGCCGGTGTTCTTCACGTCGGGCAGCAAGGCCCACTTCCCGCGCAACTTCTTCGCCTGCTCTTCCGTACCCGACGGAATCGCTTTCTCCGCCGGAAGAAGCGTGCAGCCATTCAGGTCGAGCGCCGGTTTCTCTGTGCCGGTGATGAAAATATGCACCGGGAGGACCGCCTGCATCACAAACCCGACCGATGACTGCCCCGGTTTGAGCGTCACACTGTCGGCGGGAGAGACGACGACCGCCGCGTGATAGGAGCCTTCCGTGCGCGCCGGGATGGCGATGGTCAGGTCCACATTGTTGGTTTGGCCGGGGAGGATAGACCGCACGCCCGTCCGCCCGGCGATCCAGCCCGCGCAGGAGCGAGGCAGGAGGCCGGGAGCGCTCAATTTGGGGCCGCCCGTCTCCGTTTGCGCCACGTCCAGCACCTGGACGTTCATCTGGATCGGCTTCCTGCCGCTGTTAATGACCTGGAAGCGGACCTTTTGCTGAGTACTGGGTCGGGACCGCACGGTCTGGTTCAGCGGTAACACCGTGAACCCCTGGGCGAAGGCCGTTCGCGAGGGGGCGAACCCGGCGAGGAGAAGGACCAGCGCCGGAAGCGCCGCGCGAAGGAGGAACAGAGACCGTGGGAGGGAACGCATTCAACCGACCTTTCGAGAGACAAACTCCAGCGCTAACGGGAGGGGGTTAGCGCGGCGAGGCCGGCGGCGCGGGGCTTACCACTGGGTCCACGCTAACGAGGTGGAACGTGGCGCGACGGGAGGAGCGGCGGCCCGGAGGAGAGTCGCGCCTTCCACGACGGCGCCGTTGCGGGGGTTCACGGTGAGGCGCCGCATGGTCCCGTTCTGATAGATTTTGGCGGTGAGGAGGGCCGCCGGGGCCAGTCGGTCGGCGGGAGGGAGGGGGGCCTCCTCAAAACTTAAAAACGAGGTCGCGCCACTCACCAGCAGCGGTTCGTCGTCGAGGGCGGATTGTCCCGCGCCGGGACCGAGGGGGGCGCACGTCGCGCGGAGGGCGCCCGTCGGAGGAGCGCTCGCTGGAAGACGGTTCGCCGTCCCTCGCTGGAGGGGAAGACCGGCGAGACGGGGAGCCGTCGCGCCCAGGAGGGCCATCGTGCGGTCGTCCACGGGTTGGGCGCTCACGGAGAGGAGTCGCACATCGGGTGGGGGGATGGTCCCGCTCATAGTGATGACGCTGGGGCCGATTTGGGCGAAACTGGCCGCGCACACGGCCAGGGCGAGGGTGGTGGTGAAGAGGGAAGAGAGAAGGATTCGCTTCATGATGTGAACTCCAGCCGTCCCTGCCAACAGGTCGCGGAAGCGCGGCGCTGTTCGGGGCGTTCACATCGTTTTTCCATCTCTGGAGGAGTTTCAGGTCGCTCGCTTCTCTTCCTCGTGTGGCGAAACCGTCACATCAACCGGGGGCGTTCCCTCGCATCACCATGCCAGCCAATTGAGGGCGCACTGGGTGCGGTAGGTCCCTCGGAGGTCGTTGAGGCCGTCGCGGATGGCTCTCACCCGCAATTTGAAGCCCATCGCGGGGCCGGGTTGAAACTCCACGGTGTGAGCGCGGCCCGGCGCCTCCCAGACTGTGGGAGGGGAGAGGCTGGGGTCATAGTGGGCGGGATCGTTGAGGGGGGTGGAGCGGTCGGCGAGCATATCGGCGCCGCGCAGCCACGTTTTGAACTGGGTGGGGAGGGTGTGGCGAACGGGACCTTCGGGGCCGAGCGCCTCGGTGAGCAGGTTGTCGCCGTAGGTGAGGCCGAGCCGCACGTTGTAGTTGGTCTCGAACTCGACCTGCGCTTCGTCGCTGTATCGCTGGGTGAGCAGACTCAGGAGGGGGTCCGGGCTGGTGCGGGTGTTGGCGTCTCCGAGATCAATGGTCACGTCGGTGTTGCGGAGGATGAACGTGAGGTAGCCGGGGATGGTTCCCACATAGGTGAACTGCGTGGGCGGCGGCGGACCTTCGGTGACGGGCGGGAGGCCGGCAGCCTGCGCGACCGCGGTGGAGAGGCCCAGCGTGAGGAGAATGAGAGGGAGGGACCGTTCCACGGGAGGAGTCCTTGTAGCGGAAGGCGTTGCAAGGGAAGAGTATACGGTGAGGAGAGACACGCGCGAAAGGGGAGGGCGAACCCTCCCCTTGGCGTTATGCGTGATGATGGGTGGCAGCTGTGCCGAGGAGGGCGGGTGTTACCAGGCCGTCCAGTTCAGCGTGACGCTGGTGGTGTAGGCGCCGAAATGATCATGGAGACCGTTGCGGGTCACGTTGATAGCGGTTTTCACGCCACTGTTGTAACCCGGCTCCATAGTGATGATGCCCGTTTCGCCAGGATTTCCAGCAGAAGGGAGAGCGGTGTAGCTGGCAAAATTGAACGGATATCCGTTGATGACCCCTTTGCCCTGAAGTTCCGACTTGAAGGTGGTGGGGAGGGTTGCGGAAGCAGGGTGACCATCTCCATCGGTGAAGGTCGTGGTGGCGTCTGTCCCATGCGTGTAAGACACTCGGACGAAGTAGTTGGAGTTGGCTTCGACCCAGGTCTGACCGCTGACTGCGATTCCAATATCTCCGGGGTTGCCCAGGTTCATCGCGACGCTGTTTTGCACATGGGTGAACACCAGGTAAGGAACGATCTCGCCAGTGAAGATGAGTGAACTGGGCGCAGGATCTCCAGATGTGGGTGTGATTTGGGCGGAGGCGGCGCCGGCCACCAGCAGGGCGAGGGCGGAAAGGCCCATCAGTTTCTTCAGCATTGCAGTTCTCCAGTAGAAGAGATCAGGTCGGCCCGAAAGCCGAACGCCAATGACGGGAAGCCTCACTCGCGGCGCTGTGCCGGAGGGGTCGCCCGGTCTTCGTGGCAACCCGGCTGTCCTGTCTCTCCCGCGCCGCAACGGAATGAACTGGTTCGTGCGGCGTTAAAGACGACATGGGACCCGTGGCTTTGCGTCCTCGCCTCTCGACGAGTTTGCCCTTTTCACTTCTACGCGCCGCCGGCGTCGCTCCGTGGAGGTCGGTCGGCGGGTGGCACAGGGGGCGCCGGGTGGAACCGGAAGGCGCCGGTGGATCGGGTGGAACATAAATGGTGGAGTGGATGGAACCGTGGATTTCGGTTGAGAAGGTTCAGGGCGCCTGGGGAAGGCCGGAGGTGAGGAGCGTTCCCCTCGGTGTCCGGCGGGCCGGGGGTTCCGGCCTCCTCATTCCCTGCACGCTTAGTATATGCCCGGCGGGCG
>JBBRGS010000064.1:0-17267 GCA_038240635.1 Armatimonadota bacterium | reverse complement strand
TTTGAAGAACTGGCGAGCCAGTGGATCGGAGCGTTGGAACCGACTTCGGCTCCCCTTCGGACTTACATTCAGGCCGCGCGCGCCACTCTCGCCTAGGAAGGGGCGCTATGATGAATATGATGAAACTGAACGCCCTCCCGGAATAAATGGAAGTTGCGGACTCAGATATTGATCGCACAATAGCCTGGTTGGAAAGGAAGTCGCCGTGGCCGCAATGCGCTATCCCCGTCCCTTTACCTTTGACGAGTACCTGATGGTCGAACGGGAGGCGGAGTACAAAAGCGAATATTGGGACGGCATGATTTACGCCATGTCCGGGGGAACCGTTCGTCACGGAACGCTGGCGGCCAACCTGATTAGCGCCCTTCACAGTCGCCTTCGGGGCAAAGGCTGTCGAACGATGTCCAGTGACGTGCGCGTGGCGACGGACGATCTTCGCTTCTCCGCCTATCCCGATCTCACTGTCTCGTGTGGCTCCAATCGCTACTACGGCGACCGGAAGGATGTGCTGCTCAACCCGCGCGTGGTGGTGGAGGTCCTCTCGCCGTCCACCGAGGCGTATGACCTCGGCGGGAAGTTCGCGTGGTATCAGCGCATCGAGTCGCTTCAGGAGGTCGTCTATGTGCGCCAGAACGAATGGAAGGTGGAAGTCCGCCGTCGGGCCGAACCCGAATGGCTCACCGTGATCGTGGAGGGGGCGGAGGCGGAACTGACGCTGCCGTCGCTCCAAATCTCCATTCCGCTGGCCGAGGTGTATGAGGATGTCGAGGAATTCTAAATCCGCCCATCCTCCGTTTCCTCGCGACGGGCGACGGGCGCGCCGCGTTCTTCGCTGACCTCACGGAGCCACTGCGCGACAATCCGGGCCGAATCGCGCGGGCGACCTGCGGCTTCCAACGCGAGGGATGAGCCGCTCTGTACGGTACAATTTCGCCGTTTTCAGCCGGGGTAGCGGGAATCGCCCCTGCGGGCAGCGAAAAGAGAGGTGTCCGAGTCGTCTCCCGGCGGCCGGACGGCTTCCCTCCCTCTCTGACGGATATGGACTGACTGACAAATGCCCCTTCCTCACGACTACGAAGAGCGCGTCTACGCGGGTGTCCTCGGAAAGATCATCGGCGTCTACCTGGGCCGTCCCTTTGAAGGCTGGGGCTACGACGCCATCATGGAACGCCTCGGCGAGGTGAACTACTACGTCCATGAGCGCCTCAACGCCCCCCTCATCGTCACGGACGACGACATCACCGGCACGTTCACCTTCCTCCGCGCCCTCCCCGATCACGGTAATCGGCCCGACCTCACCGCCCGCGAAGTCGGCGAGACGTGGCTCAATACTCTCATTGAGCGGCAGACCATCCTCTGGTGGGGCGGCATGGGCAACTCCACCGAGCACACCGCTTACTATCGCCTGAAATCCGGCGTGCCCGCTCCTCAAAGTGGCTCCATCGCCCTGAACGGCGCCACCGTCGCCGAGCAGATCGGGGCGCAAATCTTCATTGACGGCTGGGCGATGGTCGCGCCCGGAGACCCGGAGCGGGCCGTCTACCTCGCCGGGGAAGCCACCCGCGTCAGCCACGATGGCGAAGCGGTGTACGGCGCGCAGGTCCTCGCCGCCATGGAGGCGCAGGCGTTCGTGGAGAACGACCTGAACCGCCTCCTCGACACCGCCGCCGCCCTCATCCCCCGCGACTCCACTATCTATCGCCTCATCGCCGACCTGCGCGAGTGGCGCGCCGCCGATTCCGACTGGCGCCAGACCCGCGAGCGCATCGTCGCCCGGTATGGCTACGACAAGTTTGGCGGCAACTGCCACATCGTGCCCAATCACGCGCTCATCCTCCTCGGCCTCCTCTGGTGTGACGACGACTTCCAGCGCGCCCTGATGATCACCAACACCAGCGGCTGGGACACCGACTGCAACTCCGGCAACGTCGGCTGCCTCATGGGAATCAAAAACGGCCTCGCGGGCCTCGAAACCGGTCCCGACTGGCGTGGTCCCGTTGCGGATCGCATCTTCCTCCCCACCGCCGACGGAGGCCGCTGCATCACCGACGCCGTGCAGCAGACCCGCTTCGTGTGCGGGATTGGCCGCGCCCTCGCCAACGCGCCCGTCCATCCCCACCCTCACGGCGCCCGCTACGCCTTTGAGTTCCCCGGCTCCGTCCAGGGCTTCCAGATCGAGGACAGCCCCGAATCGAAGGGCGCCGCCACACTCGATAATGTGGCGCTTGACACCGCCGCCGGGACGCGCGCCCTCGCCGTGCGCTACCGCTCCCTCGCCACGGGACGCGCCGCCCGCGCCGGAACCCGCACCTTCATCCTCCCCGAAGACCTCAAAATGGGCGGCTACAGCCTCATCGCGTCGCCCACGCTGTACCCTGGCCAGACCGTCACCGGGCGCGTCTCAGCGGACGCGAGTAATCCGCAGCCCGTCACCGTTTGCCTTTATCAGCGTGTGTATGGCGAAAACGACCGGCTGGAGGTCCGCCGTAGCGCCTCCACCCGCCTGGACGCGAGCATGAGCGCGACGCTGGAGTGGCGCCCCACCGAGCCGAGCGGCCCCATCGCGGAGGTCGGCGTGGAAGTCACGTCGCCCGTGCGAACCGATGGCGCGGTGCTGCTCGAATCCCTCACGTGGAGCGACACGCCGGAGGTCACTCTCGCCGAACCGCCCACGAAAGGCGAGATGTGGAAGCGGGCATGGGTTCGCGGCTGCGACAACGCCGACATGTGGGGCCAAAACCTGCGGCTGATGCAAGACGCCGGGAACGGCATCGGGCTGCTGAGCCAGGGCGATATGAACTGGCGCGACTACACCGTCTCCGCCACGGTCACGCCCCGATTGATGACGCTCGGTGGAGTGGCGGCGTGCGTTCAGGGCCTCCGGCGCTGGGTCGGCCTGCTGCTCACCGACGACGGCAGGGTGAAACTGATGAAGGCGGCGGACGGCCTCCACACCCTCGCGGAAGCCGCCCTGGAGTGGCGCCTCGATGAGGCATACGACCTGAGCCTCACCACGCGCGGGGGCCGGTACACCGCCCGCGTGAACGGCGCCGTCGTTCTGGAAGCCGAAGACACGGACGCGCCCCTCGTGACGGGTGGCGTGGGGCTGCTTGTGGAAGCCGGACGCCTCGACAGCGGCCCGGTGGTCGTGACGCCCGCCCTGCCGTAAGGACCCGCTGTGACGCTCCCCTTCAGGCGTGACGCGGCGCGTTTGACGCCTCCTCTCGTGGCGGTTTCCGCGAGGGGAGGCCGGTCGTCCTTGTACCAATAGTTCAGGCTCCTGTTCACCTTTTGATCGCGTCCGGCGCGCCGGAACCCATGCCCTCACCCGCGCGATTCTCTATCATAGGAGGGGGCGCGCCGCGTCCGTGAGAACGCTCAAGCGGCGAAACGCCCAAATTGTCCGCGATTCGGGAGGCGAAGGCATGCGTGGTTTTCTCTGGGGACTCACTCTTTTCATTCTCGGTTTCATTGTGTGCGCCGTCACGTTGCGCGGATTATACGGCATGCCCGCCATGCCATGGTCCGGCAACAAGCAGGTGGCCCTCACCAACCTGGAAGGGAAGGCCGCCCGGCTGCCCCACTTCACGGGGGACACCGCCGTCCGCGAAGCCGCCGCGAAGGTGGAGGCCGCCGTCGTGGACGTGCACACCGAAGGCCGCGCCATCCAGACCGATAACCCCTTCAACGGCAACCCTTTTGGCGGCGGCGATCAGCCCCGGTATCGGATTCCCAAAGGCGCGGGGTCCGGCGTCATCATCAGCGACGACGGCTACATCCTCACCAACAACCATGTGATCGAGGACACCACCAAAGTCCAGGTCAACGTGCGCGAGACGGGATACACCGCCCGCGTGGTCGGCGCCGACCCCACCACCGACATCGCCGTGGTGAAGATTGACCCCAAAGGCAAACTCCCCGTCGCCGAACTTGGCGATTCCAACGAAGTCCGCGTGGGAGACTGGGCCATCGCGGTCGGCAACCCGCTGGACATCGGCATCACCGTCACGCTGGGCATCATCAGCGCCATCAACCGGAAGGACCTCTCCGCGCAGGACCATCCCCTCGGCACGGTCATTCAAACCGATGCGGCGATCAATCCCGGCAACTCCGGCGGCGCGCTGGCCAACATTCAGGGGCAGGTGATCGGCATCAACGAGGCGATCTACTCGCCCACCGGCGCCAGTATCGGGATCGGGTTCGCCATTCCGATCAATCAGGCGAAGAAGATCGCCGCCGAGATCATCAAAAACGGCAAAGTCATCCGGCCTTATCTTGGCATCGCATACGCCCCGCTGAAGGGCGTGCCTCCGCAGGCGCGCAAAGACCTGGGCATCACCGTCACCGGCGATGAAGGAATTGTCGTCAGCCAGGTGGCTCCCAACTCCCCCGCCGCCGAAGCCGGTCTGCAAACCTACGACGTGATCCTCGAAGTGAACCGGAAGAAGCTGAATGACGAAAACGCGCTGAACGAGCTGGTCTCCAACGCGAAGATCGGGGACACGCTGGCGCTACTCGTCTCCCGCAACGGCCAGGACCGCATCATGACGGCCAAACTCCGGGAGCGCCCGTCCAACTTCAACGTCGCGCCGCCCCACTCACAGACCCCGCAGCCGCTTACGCCGCAACTCCCCTGACGCCCATGAGCCTGCCTTCACGAGAGCGGTCCCGCCTCCTCCACGGAAGCGATGAAGCGCCCGCGCCGCCGACCCTCCTCCGCGCCGGGCCGATCACCGCCCTCCTCGACGGGGTGGACCTCCGCGACCTGCGGTATCACGGCGTGGAGGTCGCGCGGCGGATACACGTCGCCGTCCGCGACGCCAACTGGAACACCCTGCCCGCCAAGGTGAGCGACCTTCGCGTGGAAGTGGGAGAGGACCGCTTTGCCGTCACGTTTGCCGCCCGGCACGAGCAGGATGGCGCCGACTTCCTCTGGCGCGGCGAACTGCGCGGCGCCCCCGACGGCCGCATCTCCGCCACGATGGACGGCGAAGCGCTCTCGGCATTCCGCTACAACCGCATCGGCTTCTGCGTCCTGCACCCGATGACGGCGGCCGGGCGCCCTTACACCGCCGAAGCGCCCGACGGCTCCTTCACCGGGACGCTACCGGGCCGCATCGGGCCGCAGCGCGTGGTGGAGGGCGTGATCCAGCCCCTCTTCCCCGCCTTCCACCGCCTCACACTGGACATGAAGGAAGGCCTGACCGCCGCCTTCGCCTTCGAGGGGGAACAGTTTGAGATGGAGGACCAGCGCAACTGGACCGACGCCTCCTTCAAGACCTACTGCACGCCCCTTTCCGAGCCGTGGCCCCGCGACGCCCGGCCCGGCCAGCGCTTCCGCCAAAGCGTGACCCTCGCCGTTCCTGAGGGGACAGCGGCGGAACAATCAAACGCCCTCTCCCCTCCCAGAGAGGCGCTGACGGTATCAGAAGGCCCAGAAGGAAGCCCTCGGAGGGTTGAAATACAACTGGGCGCCGTCTCGCCCCGCGCGATGCCGCCGGTCGGGCTGGGACGGGCAAGCCATGGGGCGCCGCTCGCGCCGAGGGAGGCGGCCTTCCTGCGCGCCATGCGTCCCGCGCACCTGCGCGCCGATCTGCGGCTCGGCGAACCCGGCTGGGAAGCGGCCCTCACCGAAGCGCTGGCGGAGGCGAAGCGCATCGGCTGCCCACTGGAACTCGCGCTCTTCCTCAGCGACGCCGGGGAGGCGGAACTGGCCGCGCTGGCGAGCCGCCCGATCCCCGCCGCGTCGGTCGCCCGCGTTCTCGTCTTTCACTCTCGCGTGCCGGTCACGTCCGTCCGCTGGCTCCTCCTGGCGCGGGAGCGACTGGCGACAGCCCTGTCCGGCGTCCCCGTCATCGGCGGAACCCATCTCTACTTCTGCGACCTCAACCGGGATCGCCCCACGCCCGACGCTCTCGCCGCGTGCGACGGCATCGCCTATTCGATCAACCCGCAGGTCCACGCCTTCGACGAGCGCTCGCTGGTGGAGACGCTGGAGGCTCAGCCGGAGACCGTGCGGTCGGCGCGGGCGCTGTGCGGCGACCGCACCCTCCACCTCAGCCCGGTGACACTGAAGCCCCGGTTCAACGCCGTCGCCACCGCCGCCGCGGCTCACGATCCCCGCGCGCTCCCCGACGCCGTGGACCCCCGTCAGGCGAGTCTGTTCGGCGCGGCATGGACCCTGGGCAGCCTGAAGGCCCTCGCGGAGTCGGGCGCCGCCTCCCTCACGTACTACGAGACGACCGGCTGGCGCGGCGTGATGGAGACCAAGGCCGGGTCGCCGCTCCCCGCTCTGTTTCCCTCACAACCGGGGGGTGTCTTTCCGCTCGCGCACGTCCTCGCCGACGTGATGGAAGCGCCGGGCGCCGCGCTCCTCTCATGCGAGAGTTCGGACCCCGCGACGGCGGTCGGCATGGCGTGGAGAGACGACCGGGGTCCGCGCCTGCTCCTCGCCAACCTGACCCCGGAGGAGCGCAACGTCGTCATTCGGGGATGGCCGGGAGACTCGGCCCGGCTGCGACGCATGAATGAAGCGACCGCCGAGGCCGCCTTGCGGGACCCAGAGGCGTTTCGGGCGCGCCCAGAGACCCTCGCGGTTCCGCCGGAAGGGGTAACGCTGCGCCTCCTGCCGTATGAAACTCTCCGCCTCGATTCCTTATAGTTCAGGTTCAGGGTCAACCGCTTACACGGAGGACGCAGAGGGCCACGGAGGGCCACGGAGGGCCACGGAGAAACCCTTGAGAAACCCCAGGGGATTGTAGGAACTAAAGAGAATGAGAGGAGGACGCAGGCAGAAGTCATTCCGGTGAGGCCGCGACCGCGTTCACCCTTCCGTTCGGTAGCTATGACCCTTTACTGATTCGCTCGGCAGGGCCCACTCCATTGCTGCCCCGTTGCTCGAATGAAAGCCTCCTCAGTCCCTTAAACCTCAAGAGTCCCTGGTTATTCCAAGGGTTTCTCTGTGGCTCTCCGTGGCTCTCTGCGTCCTCCGTGTAAGCGGTTGACCCTGACCCTGGGGCGGAACCTCTCACCGGGTGAGCGGGCGCACCGGGCCAAACTTGCGGTAGAAGCGAAACGCGCTCTTCACGTGAAACCACGCCATTTTGTTCAGCTTGCCGCTTTGCCGCTGCCAGTCGTGGATGATCGGCGCGTCGGGGACATACAGGATTTTCCATCCGGCTTTCCACGCGCGATAGCACCAGTCCACATCCTCAAAATACGCCATGTAACGCGGGTCGAACGGGCCAATCGCTTTCACGGCCTTGCGGTTCATGATGAACCCGGCGGCGAGCATCCAGTCAATCTCGCGCACCTGATCGTGGTCCCAGTCCATCATCAGGTGATGGCGGACAGGCGAGGCGTCGGGAAACCATTTGCCCAAAGGCGTGCGCCGCCACAAGATGGCCGACAGCGTATAGAACCGGCGACACGAGTACTGAAGCGAGCGGTCGGGGTTGACGAGCCGCGCCGCCGCCGCGCCGCAGTCGGGCCGCTCCTCCATGAAGCGGACGAGCCGCTCGAACGAGCCGGGCAGAATCTGCGTGTCCGAATCAAGGTGCAGGATGAAGCGTCCTGTCGCCGCCTCAATGCCGACGTTGCGGGACAGCGCGAGGCCCCGGCGCGGCTCCGTGATGAAGCGGACCTGCGGGAAGCGTTGCGCGACCATCTCCTCCGCCCCGTCGTCCGACGGGGTGTCCACCAGGATGACTTCCCAGGTGATCTCATCGGACAGATTGGCGTACAGAGACGTGAGGCACTTCTCCATCACGCGGGCCATTTTGTAATTGACAATGACGATGGACAGGTCCAGTGACATCTCGCGGTCGCCTGTATCCTTTCGGTGGAGATCAATCGGGTGCGAAAAAAGTGGAACAGGGAGCGGGATCGGCTCCGCTCCCTGTTCCGGCGGCGCAGGGATTGCGCTACTCGGCTTCGCGCATGGCCCAGAGAATGCCGCCCAGCAGGTGCTGGTGGAAGCGCTCGTCGGTCCAGGTCGGTTCGCCGTGGCCGAGGCCGGTGTAGAAGACGCGACCCTCGCCGAAGGGGTGGCACCAGGCTAGCGCCACATCGCCGTCAGGCCGCTCCTTCTTCCCCTTCTCGATGTCCACCGATGCCGGGTCCATATGCATCAGGACGTGGGTCTTGCTGCGGTCCCAGTTGCGATGGGTGTAGATTTCGTCGTGGATGCGGAAGCTGTCGCCGAGCATGCGGGTGGCGGGATGATTCTTGTCCTCGACGATGACGTTGATCTCCTGGTGCCACGGGTGGCCGTTGAAGTAGCCGCCGACCATCTCGCCGTAGGGGGCGAACTGATACAGGGTGTCGGTGGCGTTGTGGATGCCGATGAACGCCTTGCCGCCGCGAACGGTCTCGATGAGGGCGTTTTTCGCGTCGTCGGAGATGGGCAGTTCGCCGGTGGTGCAGAAGGCGATGGCGTCGTACTGGCCGAGGTTGTTCCAGTCCACGTCGTCCACATTGTCGGTGGTGGTGGCTTCGAACTTGCCCGATTCGGCGCCGAGTTTCTTCACCACATCCATGGACATGCCGAGCGCGTCGTGCTTGAACCCGGCGGAATGGGTCAGGTAGAGCAATTTCTTCATGAAGAGTCCTCTTTCAGGGGGAGCAAGAAACCTGCTTTCAGGGTGGCGCCGAGGGTTGAAATCAGCGAGGTCAATGAACGGAAGCGCCCAGCGCACGCGTGCGGAGGCTAGGCCGCTCCAGAAAACTATTCCCAAACGGGTCGCGGTTTCCTTCCGCGAAAGTGTGGGCGCGCCTCCCCGCGAAAGTGTGGACGCGCCTCCCCGCGAAAGTGTGGGCGCGCCTCCCCGCGAAAGGGAACCCCCCGGTGGGGCCGTCTCCCAATCAGACCCTCTCCCGGCGGAACGAGGCGCCCTCGCCATGACCGGGCGTCGCCGGGCGCAGCGGTGAGGCGCGGCGGAAGGGCTGAAAAGCAGGGATGCGTGAGGGCGCGTGGAAATGAGTGGCGCCGAAGCAATGAACCGTTCGGCGCCCGGACCTTCAGCGGATGGGGCCGGGGTTTCCCTCAATCACCACGGAGGCGGCATGACACCCTTACGTATTCCGGCGCTGGCGGGCGCCATGATCGCGCTGCTCGCCATCGCCACCGATTCCCCCCGCGCCTCGCGCGCCGCCGACCCCGCGCCACCTCCGAGCGCATCGGCTCAGCCTTCTGTGGCGGACCCCACTGTGCCCCTTCGCGCCTGGCTTCGCCACCCCGATTCCTCGTTCGCCTGGTCCAAAGTCTCCGAGCGGACCCTGCCCAACGGCGTCACCCTTACGGAACTGTCGCTCACCTCGCAGACGTGGCACGGGATTACCTGGAAGCACCACCTGGTCGCCCTGAAGCCGAAAATTATGCGAAAGAACCCGACCGCTCTCCTCTACATCACCGGCGGCTACAACCCCCTGGAAAGCATGGTCTTCTCCGCGCTGGTGAATGAGGCGAAGGAGCCGCTCTTCATCCTGTTCGACATCCCCAATCAGCCGCTCTTCGGCGACCTCCACGAAGACCAGCTCATCGCCTACACTTTCAATCAGTATCTCGAAACCGGCGACGCCACCTGGCCGCTCCTCTTTCCCATGACCAAAGGCGCTCACCGGGCGATGGACGCCGCCCAGGCCTTCGGAAAGCAGGCATGGAAAACCTCCATCGGCGGCTTTGTCGTCACCGGCGCCTCCAAGCGCGGCTGGACCACCTACCTCACCGGCGCCACCGACCCCCGCGTCAAAGGCATCGCCCCCATGGTCTACAACAACCTGAACCTGGGGCCGCAGATGAAACACCAGAAGGACCAATGGGGCCAGTACAGCGAGCAAATCGAGGACTACACCAAACTCGGATTGCAGGAGAAACTTCAAACTGAACGCGGCCAGGCCCTCAGCGCCATGGTGGACCCGTACTCGTTCCGCAGGGACCTTCGGATGCCCAAACTCCTCATCCACGGGACCAATGATCGGTACTGGACGCTCGACGCCACCCGCTTCTACTACAACGACCTCATCGGGCGGCGCAATCTCCTCAACGTCCCCAACTCCGGCCACGGATTGCAGGACCACACCCGCGTGCTGAACAGCCTCGGCGCCTTCTGGGACGCCGTCTCCAGGGGGAAGACGCTGCCGCAGGTGATCGCCACGTCGCGCCAGTCGGACGACGAGGGCCTTGTCATCACTCTGCGCGCGGAAGGGGCGCCCAAAGCGCTCCGCGTCTGGCGCGCCACCAACCCCACCTCCGACTTCAGAGAGTCGCAATGGACGTCCACCTCCGCGAGTATCGGAGTGAAGGGGGAAACGGTTGTGAAAACGCCGCTGCCCAAACAGGGCTTTGAGGCGGTCTTCGTGGAACTGGCCTATCCCGGTCCCCTCGGCGACTACACTGTCTCCACGCCGATTGAGATCATCCGCGACCGCACGATCACCCAGTAGCCTTCTCCGCCGCGCAGGGAGCCTGCTCCCGCCTTCTCCGCCGCGCAGGGAACTCTCTGGCGGGCGGCCAATGACAGGGGTAATGCCTCCACTTCCGCTCTCCCTAAAAACCCCGCCCACCGACGGGGCAGCCCCCTCCGCCGTTCGCCGGATCGGTCCCGCGCTCCGTCCCTGGCTCATCCTCGCGCTCGTCTCTGGAGGGTTTTCGCTTCATCCCGCTTTCCTGCGTATCTTCTGGACGCGCGATTACCTCCCGACGCTGCTGCAACAGGCCGGAACGAACATCATCCTTGCGGTCGGCATGACGTTCGTCATCCTCACCGGCGGCATTGATCTCTCCGTCGGCTCGGTGATGGCGCTGTGTGGCGTGGGGTTGGGCCTCTCGCTCACGACGGGGCCGCCCGCGTTTATGGCGTTTGGGATGGCGGCGCCCGTGGGGATTCTGGCGGCTTACGTGGCGGGGCGGCGCATGACCGGCGGATCAGGCAGGGTGAAGGCGGGGTTGACCCTCATTATCATGATCGGCGCCACGCTGATCACGGGGACGCTGCTGGGCCGAGGCATGACGGGAGGAGCGCCTCTACCCCTCGCCTTGAGCGCCACGCTGCTGCTTGGCGTCGGATGCGGCCTGTTCAACGGCCTGATCGTCGCCGTGGGGCGCGTCCCGTCCTTCGTCGTCACGCTGGGGATGCTGACCGCCGCGCGCAGCCTCGCCGTGTACGCCACCGATGGAAACAGCGTCAGCGGGCTGCCTCTCGCCCTGGGCCGCCTGGGGCAGGGGATCGCCCTCGTCCTCATCGCGCTGGCCGTCGTGGCGGGGGGAGTCGTCCTGCAACGCTTCACCCGTTCGGGCCGCTACATGATCGCGCTGGGCGCCAACGAGACGGCCACCTGGCTCACCGGCGTGAACGTCACCTTCCATAAAACGGTGGCGTACGCGCTGTCGGGCCTCTGCGCGGCGGTGGCGGCTATTGTCCTGACGGCTAAGTTTCAACTGGCGGATACCGGCGCCGGAACAGGCGCGGAGTTGAACGCCATCGCGGCGGTCGTTATCGGGGGGACCAGCCTGAGCGGAGGGCGGGGATCTGTGTTGGGCAGCCTCGTGGGGGCGCTCACCATCGCCGTGTTGAACTCCGGTCTCGTCCTCGTCGGGGTGAAGGACACGCTTCAGGGCGTCATCATCGGCGCGGTCATCGTGCTGGCCGTGATCGTGGACGGCTACCGACGCTCGTGATGAAGCCGCAGCCGAGCCGGACGCTCTCCATAAAGCCGCAGTTTAGGCGGTCACTCGCACGCCACTCTTCTTCTCTTTGTTACCCCTCACTGTTGACTCAGGAGACCCCTCCGTGAAGATCGCTTACCGGACGATGGCGTCCATCCTTTCGCTCGCGCTCACCGTCGCGCTGGCCGGGTGTAATTCGCCTCCAACCGGCGGGGACAAGACCGCCACAACCTCCGCCAAAACTAACAGCCCCCCCGCCCCGACCGCCGCCCTCGCGCCTCTGCCCGTCGCCGATTTGAACAACGTGAAGCGGGCAGACAAGCCGTATCGGCTCGCGCTGGTGGTGAAGACGCGCAACAACCCCTTCTTCGATCCGATGATCAAAGCCGCCGAAGCCGAAGCCATCGCGCTTGGCGCCACTTTGGAGGTCCAGGCGCCCGCGCAGGAGACCGATAAGGAGCGCCAGTTCGCTATGACGCAGGATGTGACCGCGCGCCGCGTGGACGCCCTCCTGATCGCCCCCGCCGACTCCAAAGGGATCGTCCCCGCGCTCAAGGCCGCGCAGGACAAGGGAATCCCGGTCATCAACCTTGACAACCGCGTGGACGCTTCCATCGCCCAGGCCGCCGGGTTGAATCTGGCCGGATACGTGGGCGCGGACAATGAGGAAGGCGGACGGCTTGCAGGCCGGGAGATGGTCATCGCGCTCAAATCGGGGAACCTCGCCATTCTGGAAGGGATTCGCGGGGCGGACAACGCCGAGGCGCGCAAGCGGGGCTTTTTAAGCGTGACGCATGGCGTGTTACCACTGGTGGCGTCGGAGTCGGCGGAGTGGGACACCCAGAAGGCGTACGCCAAATTTCAGGCGATGCTGGCGGCGCACCCCGACCTGAACGGCCTCTTCTGCGCGAACGACAAAATGGCCCTCGGAGCGATGAAGGCGCTGGCGGAGGCGGGGAAAAAGGGGAAGGTTGTCGTCATCGGCTACGACAACATCCCCGATGTGAAGCCGTACCTGGCGACGGGTGAACTGCACGCCACGATTGAACAGCATCCCGATCTGATGGGCCGCTACGGCGTGAAGATGGCGGTGGGGATCCTGAACGGCTCCCTCCCCAAAGGGCGCGAATATCTTGTCCCGCTGGAGGTCATCACAAAAAAATAACGGAGGATTGGAGTCGGCTGTCTTCAGGAGATGCCAGAGATTCCAGGTTCGGGAGGCGTGATGGTCCGTTTCGTGGCGCGTCGGGTATTGCTGGCGCTCCCTACTCTATTCGCGTTGAGCCTGATCACGTTCTTCATGGGCGCGGTGGCTCCCGGCGATCCGGTCGCCATTCGGCTGGGGCAGCACGCCGACCCCGCCGCCCGCGCGCGCGTGCGTCACGAGATGGGTCTCGACCGCCCGCTGAGCGCGCAGTACGCCTCATGGATCACCGGCGTGGCGCATGGCGACTTTGGCCGGAGTTATCAGACGCAGCGGACGGTGCGCGACATCCTGAGCGACGGCTTTCCCTACACCCTGACGCTGGCCGGGTGGGCGATGGCGCTGGCGGGGAGCGTGGGCGTTACATTCGGCGTCCTCGCGGCGGTTCATCAGAACACAGTTCTCGACCGCCTGATGATGGCGATCACGCTGGTGGGCATCTCGATCCCCGCGTTCGTGCTGGGGCCGATCCTGATCCTGATCTTCGCGCTGCGGCTGGGGTGGCTGCCGGTGGCGGGGTGGCTGGGGCCGCAGTATGTGATCATGCCGGCGATTGTGCTGGCGGGGCGCCCGATGGCTCTCATCGCGCGCCTCACCCGCAGTCAGATGGTGGAGGTCCTGCGGCAGGATTACATCCGCACGGCGTACGCCAAGGGCCTCTCGCGGCGGCAGGTGATCGTTCGGCACGCGTTGCGGAACGCGCTGCTGCCGGTCCTCACGGTGGTGGGGACGGCGTTCGGGTACCTGCTCACGGGTTCGTTTGTGGTGGAGACGCTGTTCGCGGTGCCAGGGATTGGAGCGCAGAGCATCGAGAGCATCTTCCAGCGCGATTATCCGGTCATCATGGCGACCGTCATGCTGGCGGCGACCGGTTTCGTCCTCATCAACCTGGCGGTGGACCTCCTCTACGGCCTCCTTGACCCTCGCGTCCGCGCCGGAGGGTGAGGGTTCTCCGCCAGGGTGAATCCTGGCGGATCAGGATTGACACCCGGCGCCGGATCGGGTAAGGTTAAGACGTGATGAACCCCTCTTCCTCCCTCAATCGGATGACCCGCCCCCGTATCCACGTCCAACCTGGGACGGGGAAACCCGTCGGCTGTCTCCCTGGGGTGGGGAGGAACCCGGTCCTCGGCTTCGCGCCAGGAAGCCGCTCCGGCTAACGGGCTGATCTCACCGTTTCACATCGTTTCTTCCGCCACGGGATGCCGCGCCGCTCCCGTGGCGTTGTCGTTTGCGGGAGGGCGAGGCGTTCACGTCCCCGGCGGAGCCGCGCGCTTCCCCGTGTTCCCCACGGCGGAAGGTCGCTTTGACGCTCAAAATGGAGACACGGTACAATGCCTCGAACGAACGCTCCTCCAAACTCCCCGTCGCCGGTCTCGCTGGCGATCACCGAAGGGCTGACCCAACTCGAAGCCCTCCACGCCACCGCCGTTGAGGCCTCCGCTCAACGCCCTCCCTCCCTCCCTTCTCCCTCCATGACTCTGACCGCCGATTCCGCCCTCGTTTCCCCTCCCGCGCCGCTCGATGTTCAGGTCCGCACGTGGGACCATGCTCACATCCTCCAGACGTATGGCCGCCTGCCCGTCGTGATGGAGCGCGGCGCTGGCGCCCTCCTGTGGGACGTGAACGGCAAGCGGTACGTGGACCTCGAAAGCGGAGGACGGGCGGGCGCCGCGCTGGGGCACGCCCATCCCGCCATCGCCGCCGCCCTCGCGGAGCAGGCCGCCAAACTCCTCTACCTCTCCAACGATTTCTATCAGCCCAACGCCGCGCGGCTGGCCATGGAACTGGCGAAGACGACCGAATGCGGCCGCGTCTTCTTCCAGAACTCCGGCGCCGAAGCAAATGAGTGCGCGATCAAGCTGGCGCGCAAGTGGGCCAAGCGCGAACACGGCCCCGCCTGCGTCGAAATCATCACGGCGGAGAAGTCGTTTCACGGGCGCACCCTCGCCACGATCACCGCCACGGGCCAGCCGAAGTATCAGGCGGGGTATGAGCCGCTGCCCGAAGGCTTCCGATACGTCCCGTTCAACGACGCCGACACCCTCGAAGCCGCGATGGGGCCGAACACCGCCGCCGTCATGCTCGAACCGATCCTCGGCGAGAGCGGCTGCTTCCCCGCCACCCTCGAATTCATGCACGCCGCCCGGCGCCTCTGCGACCAACACGGCGCCCTCCTCATTCTCGACGAGGTGCAGACCGGCTACGGGCGCACGGGTCGCTTCTGGGCGTATGAGCATTACGGTATCCAGCCCGACATCGTGACGCTCGCGAAGGCGCTGGGCGGCGGACTCCCCATGGGCGCCTGCTTCGCGCGGGAAGAGGTCGCCTCCGCCTTCGTCCCCGGCGATCACGGCTGCACGTTTGGCGGCAATCCGGCGTCTTCGGCCACGGCGCTTGCATCGCTGCGGGTCATGCGCGAGGAGAATCTGGTTGCCGAAGCCGAGCGCAAGGGCGATCTCCTTCAGGCGCTCCTTCACGGCGTGAACGACCGGCTCGGCTGCTTCTCCGACATCCGGGGTAAAGGTCTCATGGCGGGGGTGGACCTGCGCGAGCCGGTCGCCGCGCAGGTCCTGCTCGCCGCGCTGGAGGGAGGCGTCATCGTCAGCGCGTCCGGCTCGCACACCCTGCGGCTGCTCCCCGCCCTCACTATCCCCGACGCGATCCTGGAGGAGGGAATCGCCCTCGTCGAACAGGCCATCACTTCGGTCCTCACTCCGACCCCCGACTCTCTCGCGTGAAAGGCGGTATCCCATGCTGAAAGTGGACCCGGTTAATGACACCACCGCCGTCACTCTGCCCCGCATTCTCACGCGCAACCCGCTGCGGGGGAAAAGTTTCCTCTCCATAGACGCCTTTTCCGGCGAGGAGCTGCAGCTCATCCTCGCCGCCGCGAAACGCCTCAAGGGACGGCGCAAGACCCTGCAAACCGGCGGCGACGAGTACCGCGCGGCCCTCAACGGCAAGCACATCGCGCTGCTGTTTCAGAAGCCGTCGCTGCGGACGCGCGTCACCTTCCAGGTCGCCATCGAGGAGCTGGGTGGCACGGCGATCTACCTGGGACCGCAGGAGGTGGACATGGGCGTCCGCGAAAGCGTCCCCGATGTGGCGCGCAACCTGGAGCGGTGGGTGGACGCCATCGTCGCGCGGGTGTTCCGGCATGACGACCTGCTGACGCTGGCGCAGTACGGCTCCATTCCGGTCATCAACGCGCTCTCGGACGGCGAGCATCCGTGCCAGGCGCTGGCCGACTTCCTCACGCTGTATGACAAGCATGGCTCGGTTCAGGGCCTCAAATTGGCGTATGTGGGGGACGGCAACAACGTCGCGGTGTCGCTGATGCTGATGGCGGCGAAGCTCGGCGTGGGGATGTCGGTCGCCATGCCGGAAGGGTATCGGCCCAAGCCGGAGGTTCAGAAGCGCCTCGATGACCTGTTCCGCATCGCCGGGGTCCCCTTCACGGTGAGCGACGACCCGCAGCGCGCGGTGGAAGGCGCGGACGCCGTGTACACCGACACCTGGGTCTCGATGGGGGAGGAGGACGAGGCGGCGAAAAAGCGCCCCGCCTTCACCGGCTACCAGGTGACGCCGGAACTGATGGCCCGCGCGAACCCCGGCGCGCTCTTCATGCACTGCCTGCCCGCCCATCGCGGCGAGGAGGTGACGGACAGCGTGATGGACTCGCCGCACTCCGTCGTCTTCGATCAGGCGGAGAACCGGCTGCACGTCCAGAAGGCGGTTCTGCTGCTGGCGCTGCAATCGCTCGGCCCCATCACGTCCTGAACGGGTGAACCCTGGGGAAGGATGGGTTGCTTTCTAAAGCGGTAAGTCGTGGCGCGAGAGGCGAACTCCTGCGCGGCTCGCCTCTCCGCCCGGCTGTTCCCTTTCCGCACGCGCATCTTCGGATTACGGAGTCCCGCCATGCCCAAGTCACCCGTCGCGCCGGAAGTAGCGCCGGACCTTCCCGCCGCCCCGGAGGTCGGTCATCACAACGCGCCCGCCGGGTTGAACGGTCGCCGCCTCACCTTCGAGGCGTTCATGGAGCAGGCGGATGAAGATCAGTGGTCCGAGTGGGTGGATGGAAAGGTGGTCCTTCTGAGTCCCGCATCCGTAAGACATCAGCGCCTGGTGAACTGGCTGGTGAAAACCGTCGGCGTGTATGTGGAGGAGCGCCATCTGGGCGAATGGCTCCCCGCCCCGTTGCTCATGCGGCTGGGGCCGGAGGGTCCCGCGCGGGAGCCGGACTTGCTCTTCGTGGCGACCGCCCATCTCGACCGGCTGAACCCGAACTATCTCGATGGCCCCGCCGACCTCGTGGTGGAGATCATCAGTCCCGACTCCCGCGCCCGCGACCGAGGCGACAAGTTCTACGAGTATGAAGCCGCCGGGGTCGCTGAG
>JBBRGS010000063.1:0-17521 GCA_038240635.1 Armatimonadota bacterium | reverse complement strand
TGCGCCTCGTTCGGGTGCCAGTCGAGATGGTCCGGCGTCAGCGTCGTCAGTATCGCTACTTTCGGCGCGAAGGTGGTGGTTGTGGAAAGTTGGAAGCTGCTCACCTCCGCCACGATCACGTCGTCCGGCTCCGCTTCCCGCGTCAGTTCCCCCAGGGGTTGACCCGGAGCCAGATTCCCCCCCACCAGGACGCGCGGGTAAGCGCCTTCCAGCAGGTCGCCACACATCCGCGTGGTGGTGGATTTCCCGTTGGTGCCGGTGATGGCGATCATCGGCGTGTCGGTGAGGCGGTACGCCACTTCGATCTCGCCGAGGATGGGAATCCCCTTTCCCCGCGCGGCAGTCAGAAAGGGAGTGTTCAGACGCACGCCGGGACTGGGGACCAGTACATCGGCGGCGAGGCCCCTGGCCGCGTTCGGATCGCCCGCGATGAGGTGGAAGCCTTCCGAGAGTAAGGCGGCCCCCGTCTCGCCCAGTTCCGCCAGGGGACGGTCGTCGTACAAGGTCACGTCGGCGCCCGCATCCCCCAACGCCCGCGCGAGCGCGCTCCCCGCCCGGCCCGCGCCAATGATCGCGATGCCCCGCCCCCGAAACTCATTGATGACCCGAACCCCCACCGTGTCCTCCCTGCGGATTTACCGGCTCCACGCCCACAACACGCCCAGGGCGGCCAGGAGCGCGCCCAGAATCCAAAAGCGTTGCACCACCTGAGTTTCCGCCCAGGCCTGCGGCCCCATCTCAAAATGGTGGTGAATCGGCGTGCGGCGGAAGACCCGATGCGCCTTCGCATACTCCAGGCCGTGACGCCGCTTCCGCACCTTGAACACTCCCACCTGAATCATCACCGAGAACATCTCCGCGAGGAAGACTCCCGCGATCACGAAGAAGGGCAGCTCCACGCTCCCCATCAGCGACAACGCCGCCAGCCCGCCCCCCAGCGCCAGCGACCCCGTGTCCCCCATGAATATCTGCGCCGGGTGCGCGTTGAACCAGAGGAAGCCGAGACACCCGCCCGCCAGCGCGAACGCCACCACCGACACGCCCTCGGAGACGGAATTGGGGACCATGGTGGAGTGCGCCGCCAGTCCCAGCGCCACCCCGGCGATGGCGGAAAGGCCGCCGCAGAGGCCGTCCAGCCCGTCGGGGAGATTGACCGCGTTGGAGAGGGCCGCCACCCAGAGCGCCGCCAGCGCCAGATACCCCACTCCCAGCGGCGTCAGTCCCCAGCCGGGAATCCAGAGCGCCAGCGTGTGCCCCGACCGACCGAGCCATACCGCGAACAGGACGGCCACCCCAAGCTGAAGCGCCAACTTCTGCCGCGCCTTCAGGCCGAGGTTCTTCCCTCGCGCCATCGAGAGGTAGTCGTCCAGCCCGCCGATGAGGCCCAGCGCCAGCGTGACGAGAATCGCCGGGCCCGCCCGCGCCCCACCGAGCAGCGCCGCCGCCGGGACCATCCCGCCCAGGATGAACAGGCCGCCCATCGTCGGGGTGCCCTGCTTGGCGCGATGGCGCTCCGGCGCGTCCTCGCTGATCTGCTGGCCCTTCAGGCGTCGCAGCCAGGGCAGGGCGATCTTCCCCAGCGCCATCGAAAGGAGGAACGCGAGGAGCAAGGCGGCCACTTCAGTCGCGGCAGAAGTCATGCGTCCCCCTCCAGCAGCGCGTCGGCGACCGACTCCATCTTCATCCCCCGCGATCCCTTCACCAAAACGGTATCCCCTGGCTGCGCGAGGCCAACAATCTCCCGCGCGGCGTCGGCGGAGGTCTCCCACCAGTTGAGAACCTCGTCGGGCAGTCCGGCGTCACGGGCGCCCTCCACCACAGCCCGGCTGCGGGGTCCCACGGCAATCAGCAGGTCGGCGGAATGGGCTACCTCACGGCCCAGGTTGTAATGTTCGGCGGCTTCAGTTGGCCCGATTTCGAGCATATCGCCCAGCACGGCGATGCGTCGCGGCGGCTGCTCCTTCAGCACGGCGAGCGCGGCCCGCATCGAGTCGGGATTGGCGTTGTAGGCGTCGTGAAAGAGGCGAATCCCGCCCGGCGTCTCCACCATGTGACTTCGCATCGCCGGAGGGGTGAAGACAGCCAAACCGCTCGCCGCGACTTCGGGGTTTACGCCAAGCCGCCAGGCCGCCGCCAACGCCGCCGTCGCATTCAGAACGTTGTGTGCGCCGAGGAGCGGAACGGACGCGGAAAGATGCGCTCCGTCGGGAAACGTAACGCGGAAGGCGGTCTCCTGCCCCGACGACTCTATGGCGGAGGCGTGAACGTCGGCGTCGGCGCCCAGGCCGAAGGTGAGGACGGGGCAGCGGCAGAGGCTTCGCAGGAGCGGCAGGAAAGCATCCTCGGCGGGAAGGACGGCGGCGCCGGTCTCCGGCAGCGTCTCCAGCAGCTCCCCCTTGGCCCGCGCGATGGCCTCCAGCGAACCCAGCAGTTCGAGGTGCGACCGCCCGATGTTGGTGATCAGGCCAAGTTCGGGCCGCGTCACTTCGGCGAGGGCGCGGATTTGCCCCAGCCCTCGCATCCCCATCTCCAGCACGGCGAACTGATGGCGCTCCTCCAGTCGCAGCAAAGCGAGCGGGACGCCGGTCTCCCCATTCTGATTGCCGGGATTGCGAAGAGTGGGACCCGCCGCGCCGAGCATGGCGGCGAGGAGCTCCTTCGTCGTGGTTTTGCCGCTGCTGCCGGTGAGGCCGACGCGGCGGGCAGGCATCCGGGCGGCGCTCCACCCGGCGATGGCGCCCAGGGCGGCCTCGGTGTCCGGCGCGACAAGGTACGCGCGGCCCTCCGGCGGCGGGTGATGGACCGCCCATGCCTCGGAGACGACGGCGGCGGTCGCTCCCCGTTCAAAGGCGGCGTTCACGTAGTCATGTCCGTCGGCGTGGGGACCGACGAGGGCCACGTAGAGGCTGTTCGGCGTCGCGTCGCGACTGTCGGCGGTCACGGCGACGAGGGGGGCCATGGGCGAAGCGGCGTCCGGCAGGATGCGGCCATCGGTCGGCTCCACGAGATCGGCGAGGTCAAAAGGTCGCATGGATCGCCTCCCGCGCGACTTCCCGGTCATCAAAATGGAGAGTTCGGTCGCCGACCAGTTGGTACGTCTCGTGCCCTTTCCCCGCGATCAGCACGAGGTCGCCGGGGCGGGCTTCCGCAATCGCCTGGAAGATGGCGGCGCGGCGGTTGGGTTCCACCTCCACGCGGGCAGAGGTGGTTTCGGTGATGCCATCCAGGATATGGGCGATGATGGCGTTCGGGTCCTCGCTCCGGGGGTTGTCCGAGGTGACGTACGCCACATCGGCGAGGTCGCCCGCGATCTTCCCCATGAGGGGCCGCTTGCCGGGGTCACGGTCGCCGCCACACCCAAAGACGCACACGACCCGCCCGGCGGTCATGTCGCGGGCAGCGGTCAGCACATTCTCCAGCCCGTCGGGGGTGTGAGCGTAATCCACCACCACGCCGAACGGCTGTCCCTCCCGCACGCTTTCAAAGCGGCCCGGCACCCCGCGCGCCTCAGAGAGCGCCGTCGTTACTGTAGATGCCGGAACGCCGGACGCGAGGGCCAGCGCCGCCACCCCCAGCGCATTGGAGACATTGAAGCGCCCCACCAGCGGCAGGCTCACATCCCCCGCGCCCCAGGGACTCGTCACGCGAAAGGCGCTCCCGGTGGGGAGGAGTGCGATACAGGATGCCTGAACGACCGCATCGCCGCTCGCGCCGAAGGTGACGTTCTGCGCGGGCCAGTCGTCCGGGTTGAACTGTTCGGCGTCACCGGCGAGCCGTCGCCCCGCCGCGTCGTCGAGGTTGATCGCGGCGTGGAAGTCGCGCTTGTCCCACAGGGTGGCGTACTCGGTGAGGAGGCGCCGCTTCGCCGCGTAGTAGGCGTCGAGGGAGCCGTGGAAGTCGAGATGGTCCTGCGTCAGGTTGGTGAAGATCGCCCCGGCGAAGCGGCAAAGGGCGACGCGGCCCAGCGCGAGGGCGTGCGACGAGACCTCCATCGCCACGGAGCGAACCCCGCCGTCGGCCATGCGCCGCAGCAGCCGCTGAAGGTCGTTCACTTCCGGCGTGGTGCGGTCGCTGCCGGGGACGTTCTCGTCGTTAACGAACGCGCCGAGCGTGCCGATGACGCCGACCGAGTCGCCGCGCGCCCGCAGGATTTGAGCGAGCAGGAAGGCCGAGGTCGTCTTGCCGTTGGTGCCGGTGACGCCATACAGGCGCAGGTCCCGCGAAGGATGATGCCAAAACGTCACGCTGAGGGCGGCGAGGGCGGCGCGGGTGTCGGGGACGGAGACGACGGCGAGTCCCGCAGGCACAGTGGCTTCCCGGCCCGCTTCCACGACGACGGCGACGGCGCCGTTTTGAGCGGCCTGGGCGACGAAGTTATGGCGGTCGGCGGGGTAGCCGCTGGCACAGACGAAGAGGGCGCCAGGAGTGGCCGCGCGGGAGTCCACCACGATGTCGGTGATGCGGAGGTCGCCGGAGCCGCGAGTCAGTTGTTCGGGAGAGACGGCGGCGAGCGCCTGGCGGACCTGATGCGGGAGCGCGGGGTCGGCGTCGGGCCGCAGCAGCTCCAAGAGGGTCATCGAGCGGGGGGAGTCGGGTTCCGGCGGCGAGAGGGTGTTCACGCGCGTTTCACCTTCTTCACCTTCTTCCAGGTCGCATGACTCGCGCCGTCCACGAGGTCGTTCTTGTCGTCGGGCGGGATGCCGAGTTCGATGACGGCCTGCCGCGCCACTTCGCGCACGACGGGGGCCGCCGCGACCGCGCCCCAGTGGGTCCCTTTCGGCTCGTCCACCGTGACGAGGATGGCGATGCGGGGATGCTCAATCGGCAGCACGCTGGCGAAACTGGCGATGAACTTGCCCCCGCGATACCCCAGGCCGGGCGTGACCTTCTGGGCGCTGCCGGTCTTGCCGCCGACCCCGTAGCCAGCGATTTTGGCCGGTTTGCCGGTGCCGTCGGTGACGCACGCCTTGATGAGCTCGCGGGTTTCGGCGGCGGCCTGCGGGCTGATGATCTGTTTGAACGGCGCAGGCCGGGAGCGCTTCAGGATGGTCGGCTCGATGAGGCGGCCCCCGTTGGCGACGGCGGCATAGGCGGTGAGGAGCTGGAGCGGCGTGACGGCGATGCCCTGGCCAAACGCGACGTTGGCGGTGACGATGCGCGCCCAGTTCTTATCTTTGAGGGGAATGGAACTCCCGGTCTCGGCGGTGAGTTCGATCCCCGTCTTGTGGCCCAGGCCGAACCGTTCCATATACTCCTTCAGGCGAGTCTGGCCCATCACCATCCCCACCTGCGCGGCGCCGATGTTGCACGAGTGCTCGATGATCTCCTTCGCTCGAACCGTCCCATGCCCGCCGTGGAATGGCGCGTGGATGACACAGCGGATCCGATTCTTGCCGATAGCCATGCTCCCGGCGCAATGGAAGGCGGAGTTGAGGTTGATGGCTCCACTGTCGAGCGCGGCGGCGATGGTGAGCGTTTTCAGCGTGGAACCCGGCTCGTACGTGTCAGTGACGGGTCGGTTGCGGCGGTGACTGTCGTCGGCTTTGGCGGGAAAATTGGGATCGAAGCGGGGCCAGGTCGCCATAGCGAGGATTTCGCCGGTGTTCACGTCCATCACCGTGCAGGTGGAGCCGGCGGGTTGGTACTGCTGCGCGTTTTTGTCGAGTTCCCGCTCGGCGGCGCGCTGGAGGCCGTAGTCAATGGAGAGGGTGATCGGCTGGCCATTGCGGGACGGCTTGAGAATGCGCTGGGTGTCGGCGATGGGCTTGCGGCGCGCGTCCACCAGGGCAGTGGCGAGTCCATCCTCCCCGCCCAGAATGGCGTTGAACTTCGCCTCGATCCCCTCGCGTCCCTTGCCGTCCACGTCGGTGAAGCCGATCAGGTTGGCGGCGAGCGTTCCCCTGGGATACACCCGCTTCGTCTCGTTCTCCTGAAGGCCGATCCCGGCGAGTTTCAGTTTCCTGAGCGCGGTAGCGGTGGCGAGGGAGACGCGCCGGGCAATCCAGACGAACTTCTTCTCCGCTTCGATTTTGGGGCGCAGAGTCTCCACAGGCTGCCCCAGGGCGGTCGAAAGGGCCTCCAGGACCGCTTCCCGCTGTTCCGCCGGGATTTGTTTGGGGTGGGCAAAGACGGATGCGCACGGAATGGTGACGGCGAGCTCCCAGCCTTCGCGGGAGTAGATGACGCCACGCCGCGAGAGGAGGGGCTGCTTCATCGAGTGCCATTTGGTGGCCCGCTCATCGTACTCTTTATGCCGCGCCAGCTGAATATAAGCGAGCCGCAGCGCCATGAGTGCGTACAAGGCCGCAAACGTCCAAAAGACCAGTTCGGTGCGGTTCTTGACGGTGGTGGAGAACGGAATGGACGATCCCCGCGCGGGAGCGGCGGCGGGGCGGCGGGCGGGTCGAGGCATGAGGGGAAACCAGGGTGACGACAATCAGGGACGTTGCGAGGCGTCAGAAGGACTAACGGGAGGGGCGATCCGAGAGAACTGATGGACGAGGGCGATACAAGCTCGATGAAGCGGCGTCTGGGTGGCGGCGTCTGCGGCGGAGGACCGGAGGAGGCGGTTGCGCCAGGGGGCCGCTAAAGGGGCTGATCCGGGCAGGCGCCTACCGGGAGAAGGGGGAGAGACGGGCAAGGAGGGAGCGGGGGCGCTGCGGCTTATGGGGCGCCGGAGGCAGGGAGTAGAACTCCACGCTTTGGCGGCTGACCATCCCGGCGTTTTCCGCCCAGGCGGTGAGGCGCTGAGGGTTTCGCAGCTGTGCCAGTTCGGTGCGAAGGAGTTCGTTGTCGCGGGAGAGCTGACGGATATCCTGGCGCGTTTTGATCTGCCGGTACCCTTCATTGATGAGACCCACGTAGGGAACCATGCGGATGACGACCCCGACGGCGACTATTCCTCCCAGAATCAGCGCGCGCTTCAGGGTGCTGCGGGTGTACTTCTCTTTTCGCGCCCGACGCTGCCCGGTAACGGGAACAGCGACCGGCGTTTCTATCGGTTTTGCCACCATCGGAATGAGACCTCCCTCTCATACAGCGCGGCGGGACACAGGGTTTTATGGTGCGGAGGCGCGGCGGAACAGACAGTTCAGGCGGAGATGCCCGGTCCTGGAAGCGCGCACCGCTTTCAGAGGGCGCGAACGGGCGCCAGGGGGAATTACAGGGGGAATCGGCGGGGCCGATTACGTTCAATTATGGCGAAGCGCCGCCGCCTCTTCAGAGAGAAAACCTGTTCGGTTCTCCTTGGAGTGAAGCGCCTGGAGGGGCGCTCGGCGGGTTGCAGAAAGCGTAGCCGGGAGAGGCGCTCGGCGGGACGTACATAGCAAAGGCGGAGTCCTGCAGGACTCCGCCAATGGTGGATCACCGTACGTACGGGAAATGCTTCACTGCACCGGCTGCGCGCAACCGATGGCCCTGAACTCGGAGGAGTTAGGAGCTCATGGGGACGCCGCCGCACTGGAACTGCGAAGACGGACCCGTGGTGCACTTCCCGCAAGCCAGCGCCGTCGTCTCGAACATCTTTTCAGAGTCGATCCGGGGCTTCTCGTACGGGCGTTTCGGCTTTCGGTCGAGCATCTCTTTCCTGAGCATGGTTCACCTCCAGACGAACAGAGCGTCGCTAACATGAGTATAGCAGCGCCTGCGCGTGCGAGTCAACGCGCTTGCCGGCTCGCTCTCCAGACGCTCCAGGTTGGGTTCGTGAACTCTCGCGTGGAATCCTTTCGCTTTGCCGCAATTCCGTGGAGAATTCATGGATTGGCCTTCGATCTCCTCCGCCGAACCTCCCTCTCTGGCGTCTCGCAGGGCGCCGTCAGCGAAAAGGTTCAGGCTCTCGCTCGCTCAGATCAGCGGCGGAGCGCGTCTACCGGCCTGTAGTGTAACGGTTCGTTTGCTAGCGTGACAACTCCTGCCACATTTTCACCAGAATCCCTAATGCCACCGCTCCACCGACCGCCGCCGCCACTTTCCCGGCCCGGCGGCCTTCGCGGTCCCGCTCCTCCTGCGCCGCCGGGGAGAGCGGCGCAGGCGTCATCCCCAAATCGGAGAGGAGGGCGCGCGCCTCCTCCAGTCGGTTCGAGGGCGTCAACAGCGACACCTCCCCCAATGGACCGGCGTTGATGCCCCGCATCACGGAGTTGGTCAATTGATCCGAGCGGAGAGTCACCGGAATGCCATACCCCTCCAGGACCGCTTTGTGAGCGTTCGCCTCTATGATCCCCGCCACTGTCTCCAGCGCCACCCATTCGTCGGAATTGTCGCTGCTCATCCTCACCTCCTGCGTGCCGCCGGAGCATTTCCTTCAGGCGTGAGCCGGCTCTTCCTTACCCGTCCACGGGGAACAGCCCCCGCAGAGCGCCGTCATCGGGGCGCTCGCCGTACTCGCTGATCTGGAACGTCTCGCAGCAGGTCACGTCGCGGCCCGGCGCCCACCGCTCCACCAGCGCGTCCGGTGTCTGTCGCCGCACCCATTCGCCGCGCCCACGCGCCATGCCTTCCGCGCTGCGCCGTCGTTCCGCCGGATCATCGGAGACCTCCTCCAGCCGTCCCGCGTGCCACGGCAGCCATTCGTAGAACTGCGAGACGTGTTCCTGCGCGATGTCCGCCTTCTCCTGAATCACGCTGTCGGTGGGAACCAGTATGTCCGGGCGAAACACGCCGCCTTCGGTGAAGGTGTCCAGCCAGTACGCGAAGACCGGCATCCGCCGCAACGCCGGGGTTTCCGGGCAGTAGAGCGGCACGGTGAGCATGAACGTGGCGTCCAGCACAAGTTGCGCCGTGTACCGATGGTCCCGGTGATAATCGGTCGGGCGGTTCATCAGCACGAGGTCCGGCTCCAGCTCGCGGAGGAGGCGGACCATCGCCATCGTATTCTCTTCGTTCACGTAGATGCCGCCGTCGTGGAGGTTGAGGGTGCGAGACGCCGCGCCCACCGCCTCCGCCGCCTTGCGAGCCTCCTCCAGCCGCCGCGAGGCGAGTAAGTGAGGCCGCTCCCGATACTCGTCGGCGAAGTGGCCGCGGTCCCCATTGGAGACGGTGATCATGGTGGCGGCGTCGCCGCGTCGTCGGCACTTGGCGACCGTCCCGCCCACCGAGAACTCGCAATCGTCGGGATGAGCGCCCACGCACACCAGGTTCATGGCTTCTTCCTCTCCTTTGAGTCGTCTTCCTTTATCCATTCCCCAAGCGGACGGATTGGCATCGTCTTCACGTCCCCGCCATCGGGCCACACCGGCGACAGCAGCACGGCAATGCGCGCCTCCTTCACCTTGTCGGGCAGCCGAGTGACGAGTTTGCGGACGCCGTCGTTGGGGTTCTGCGGCGCGGGCGGCTTCGTGCTTTCCACGGCGAAGGTAGCTCCCTCCGGCTCCAGGATTCGGGCGTTCAGCCGCTTGCCGTTTAGCGTGAGGTGAGCCATCGCGCCGTCCGCCGTGACCTCCGCGCGGGTGTGGAACGCGCTCACGACCTCCACCGGCGCATCGGCCGTCACTTCATCCTGAATCAGGACCGCCCGCCGCCCCTCCACAAGCGCGATGCCTCGCCGAACGCGCGTGGCGGCGGGCGCGTACGCGGCGGACAGGTCGGCGACCGCGAAGGCGTGGTCCGGGCGGGAGAGGAACGCGGTGATCGGCGCCTTCGCCTTCAAGCCCTGGTTCACGCCGTTCAGCAGGAGGGTGTTCTGGCCTTCGGTGCGGAGGCGGTAGTAGCTCCAGCGTTCCTTGCCGAAGTAGCCGGGCAGATTATAGTTGTCCCCGCCGAGGTCCAGCGCCCACCGTTCGCCGAGGGCGTCCATCACGAAGTCGCCGAGGTCGAGATGAGAGTGATTGGCGGCGTTGTCCCCGCCCTTGAAGCCGACCCAAAGCGCGTTCGGGTCCTCCCATTGGCTGCGGAAGAAGGCGACATCCACGCCCTGGAAGAAGGCGTCGAGCGGGGCGTCGGCGGCGGGGTGAGCGGTCGTCGGGCGATACCAGAGGAGATCGAGCGCCGAGCCGTCCTTCGTGGCGCGGTTCGCTTCCCACGGGTAGAGCGGTTGTTGGAACCAGTCCGCCATCGGGCGCATCTGCGGCGCCCCCCCGGCCCCGTCCCCCGCGTCGGCGTAGTTGAACGTTTTGCCGGTGGGACCGACGAACTGGATGCGGAAGAGGCCCGTGCGGTCGAAGCCGGGGAAGCGCCGGAGGCCGAAGTCGTCGCCGAGAGCCGTCCGCAGCCCGGCGATAAGGGCCACCGTATAGTCCGTGGTGTACGCCCAGTAGCCGGGGCCTTCGTTCCAGCCGCCATCGGGCGCGAACGACTCCATCGCCAGCGGCAGCGACTTCAGGGCCGAGGCGACGATGAACCCCGCCAGTTCCGGCTCCTCGTCCGCCACCGCGAGCGCGCCGAGGATCATGCCGCCGTTGCAGACCTGGTTCCAGTTGTGGTGCGCCGTGACCCACCACTTCCAGGGTTTTTCGCCGCGATAGGCTTCCTCGCCGCGCCGCAGCCCCTTCTCTACGATAGCCTTGCGGAGGGTAGAGCGCTCCTCCGGGGTCCAGGCGTCGTACAGCCAGTCGTAGCCGAGGGCGAAGGCGTGGGTCATCTCCGCCGTATCGAGGAAGTGCGACGGGTTCCAGTCGGGGAAGGCCGCCGCCGCGAAGAGTTCCACGCGGGCGCGGTCGAGCCAGCGCCGGTCATGATCGAGGCGATAGAGCGTGGCGAGGGTGGTGACGCGGCTGAGCGCCCGTCGGCTTTGGGTGAGGAGGCGCGGCCCCTCCAACTGATGGACGACCGGCGGCGCGGTGAGCAGCGCCTCGCCTTCCTTGTAGAGGTGATCGCGGTAGCGGCGGGCAAGGAGGTCCGTTTCAGCCAGCCGCTTCGCGCGCTCCACGTCTTCCGGGAGGAGGATGAGGCGAGGGTGGCTTTTACGGAGGGTCGCCAGCACATGCGCGGCGTCCGGGGCGTTTCGCAGCGGGTTGGAGGCGGCGGCTTCGGGGGAAGAGGGAGCGTTCAGGGCCGGTCTCCTTTCGGCGGAGGCGGCATGGAGGCGCGACGAAGCGACCAGCGCCAGCGCCAGGACGGGAACGGGGTGCAGCCTTAGACGCCGGGCGCCTTCGCATTTTGGACTCACCAGACCGCCTCCTTTACCCGCCCTCCGACGCGCCGGCTCCGACGGTCAGCTGCATTGGCGCCGCACGCCGTCGGTGGGGGCTTCATTGGTCGGCGCCTCGAACAGGACCAGGACCTCGCCCTCCACGCCGAAGTTCACCACGTTGTAACCGTCCTTCCAAGTAGAATCCGGCCCCTCGTTGGGATCGGTCCACCCTTTTCGCCCGGTGAAGCTGTCCGGCCCCACCACGTGCAGTTCGCCGCCGATGTGATGATGCGGCCCCAGCAGGTTGCGGCAGCTGCCGGTCAGTTCGAGGCGGAGGTGAAGGTTTTCGCCTTCCGGGACGCTCTCGGTCACGTCCACGCGGTAAGGGCGCCATGTGAAGGTTGCCACGGGGGCGTCGTTCACGAAGACCTTCGTCACGGCGGCGTTGAGGGTTTCCAGTTCCAGCATGGCGAGCACGTCTTCGCCGGGGCGTTCGGGCAGCCAGATTTCCTGTTCCAGAGCCACCGTTCCACAGAAGAACGGCAATCCCTGCGCGCTCAGGTTGCCGGTTGCCACGGTTCGGGGCGGATCGGTCAGCGCGAAAGGGCCGTGAAAGCGGCTGGAGCCGTTCGCCTCCCGCTCCGGCGCGCCGGTCGCCGTCACGCCGAACATGCCGAGGAGGTACACCGCTTCGATCTCGCACGGCTGTTTCAGGCGGTTCACTTCGCTTTCGTGAACCGCGCGGTCGTTCGCCCGGCTTGCGGCCTGGGGGTCTCCCGCGAAGCGCCGCGTGAGGGCCAGCGTGTTCGTTCCCGGCTGGAGGGGCGGCAGCGGGATTTTGCGGAAACTGATGTCGGTCCACCAGCCGGTATCTTCCATTGCCACGGGGACGCCGTTCAGCGCGAGGGTGTGCGCTTCGGGCGATTCCATCACGAGATGAAGGGGGCCGGGGTCGGCGCTCATCCGGTTCTCAATGGTGAACTCCAGCTCCAAATCCACCGCGTCGGCTTCCCGCGCGAGGATTTGCTGAAGGTGAAGGACGTTCGTCGGCTCGCTCTGGTCGCCGCCGTTGACGCGGGCGCGCGCGGTGTCGAGCGTGAGGCTGTTGGGGGTAAGGAGGGTCAGGTCCCACTCCTCTTCACCGTAGAAGATGCCAACATCGCTGCGGCGACCGGGGGCCGCGATCCAGGGCGCGGTGGCGGGGTCAAGGACTATGAGGCGGGACTGCATCGGCTCGAAGTCGAGGCGGAACGCGGTGTTGCCCATCGCCTGCCGAACGGGGATCAGGGTGGCCTCGCCGGTGTCGGCGTCCCACTCCCAGACGGCGCCGGCGCCCTGCACGGCGATGTCGGCGCGCACTCCGTCGTCATGGTCGGTATTGGCAAAGAAGAAGAGGCGCTGCCCGTCGGCCTCGCGCTCGTGAACGAGGACGGCTTCGGCGTGATCGCCATTCTCGTCCTTCACCTGCACGCGCGGCCATCCCGCCTGAAAGAGGGCGCTCTCCAGCGCGTCGGGATCGTCGTCGGGGCAGAAGACGGCGTGTTCGGCGAGCCACTGGCGGAAGGCGTCGGCTTCGGGCGATGCGGCCCCGTCCAGGCGATCCGGTCCCTCCCCCACCACGATGAGATGGCCGCCGCCTTCCCGGAAAGTCCGCAGCAGGGCCGCCGTGGTCGCCTGGATCGTGGCGGTGGGCGGCATGATGACCGTTCCGTAGTCGCATTGGCCGATGGTCAGGCGGGCGCCCTCCACGCTTCCGTGGCGCTCCATGATCATCTCGTCGCCGTATTCGTGATCGCGGTGGATGCCGAGGAGGAACTTGCTGATCCCGTTGAAGAGGCGATTCAGCGCTTCCACCGGCGCCGAATCGTTCGGGTCATGCGCCGACCACGCGCCGCCGATGGGGTGCAGCACCAAGAGGTCAGTGGCCCGCTTCCCTTCCGACAGGGCGGCGGTCAGGCGCGCGAAGCGGTCGTTCAGCCGCTTGTACTCCGGCCACCAGGGCTGCTGATAATGCAGCGACGGCGGATAATCGCGCTTGCGGCAGCCGCGCAGGCTGTACAGCGACAGGTGCGCGCAGACGAACCGGACGCCCAGGGCGAACTGCCACTCGGCGATCCATTTCAACTCTTCGAGGGAGACGTTCCAGCCCGCCGCGCCGAACATCTCCGAGAGCGTCGGCTTCCCCAGCTGTTCGCCGACGGAGGAGAGCTGCTTCACCAGCGGCGGGTCGGCGATGCGGCGTCCCAGGTGATCAATGCCGGGCATCCCCATGAACTCGTAATGGGGCATGGCGGCGCCGATGGAGCGGATTTGCGAGCCGAGCGTGTCCTCGCACATCTGATGGCCGGTGAGGAGCAGGCCATGACCCTCGCACCAGTCGTTGATCTGTTGTGAAAATGAGGAGACATAAAGCCGCGTCGCCGCGCTCCAGAAGCGGTAACGCGCCTGGCGATAGTCGCCCACCGGGAAGAAGACGGACGGCAGCACGTCGAGCAGGTCCTCATCCCACTGCGCGGCGTAGGCGGCGGGAAGGTCAGCGCTCCAGGGGACGTGGCGCCACTGCGGTTCGTCGGTGAAGACGCCGGGGACGGTCTTCCCGAACTCGTCGCCGACGACCGGCTCATACACCTCGTAATCCTCGCGGATGAAGTCGGCGACGACTTCCCGGCTAAGGAGGTCCACATACTCCCCGACGCCGTACGTGAAGAGCAGGACAGTGGAGCCGGGGCGGTCGCGGCCCGCGCTTCCGGCGTCTTCGGGGTTGGGGACGTGGCGGAGGTCGCTCCAGCTGTCGCCGTCGCGCACGCCCACAAAGGCGGCGAGGGCGCGCTCGACAGGCTGGAACGCGTCCGGATGGACTTCCTGAACGACGAGCCACTTCTGGCGGAAGGCTTCCCCTTTGGCGGGGACGCGCCCCCCGGCGGTGCCGCTCGGCCAGCAGTCTTCATCGTAGAGCCAGGCGGTCATCCCCTGTTCGCGGCTCTCGTCCACGGCGGCGCGGATACACTCCATCCATCGCTCGCTTAAGTACGGCGTGACAAGGCCGATCCGCGCGTGCATCATGCTCCCGCCGAGGCCAGCTGCCTTCATTTCGCGGACCTGCCGCCGCAGTTCTTCGGGGTCCAGGTCGTCATTCCAAGACCAGAACGGCGCCCCCCGAAACTCGTGTCCCTCTTCGCCTGCCTGGCGGAACCGCTCGTACACGCTCACGTGGCCTTCCCTTTCGCATCATGACGCTGGCGAACGATTCGCCAACCGCCGAAGGAGCCGCGCCGAACGCGGTTCACGTCGCTATTGTAGCCGTCATGACGGGATGAGGGAGCAATGCGCCGCTCAAAACCGCTTCAATCGAGATGGAGCACGGTTTTGGTGGTGCGGAGTTTTCCCGCGTGGTACTCCTCGAAGAAGCGCGGGGCGTCCGCAAGAGGGAATCGATGCGAAACCATGCCGGCGAGATTGACAAGTCCCTGCTCGGCGAGGTCGCGGACAAAGGGAAACTCGCCCCGGCTGTTGCGGGAGCCGAACAGCGTCACTTCCTTGCGGAGGAGATCGGCGCCGTTGTAGCCCACCGCCGACTCGGTCCACCCCACGAGGACAATCCGCCCTCCCGGCGCGACGAGATCCAGGGTTTGGCGCATCGTCGCCGGGTTTCCAATCGCTTCCAACGCCATCGGGACGCCCTCGCCGTCGGTGCGGTCGAGGATGAAGGCGGCGAGGTCCTGACGGGCGGGATTGATGACTTCCTCCGCACCGAGCTGGAGGGCGATGTCCAGCCGATGATCGGCGATGTCAGCGACGAGGGGGCGGGCGCCGAGCGCGCGGGCGATCTGGAGCGCCCCCAGGCCGATAGGGCCGGCGCCGAGGATAAGAACCGTTTCATTCGGCTGCAACCCGCCGCGACGGATGGCGTGCGCGCCCACGGTGAGGGTCTCCAGCAGGGCGAGTTGTTCCATATTCAGGACGCGGGAGCGGTGAGCCTTGTCGGCGGGGACGACGATACGCTCGGTCATGCCGCCGTCCACGTGGACGCCCATCACCTTGAGGTCGCGGCAGCAGTTCGACTTGCCGACGCGGCAGGCGTAGCAGGCGCCGCACGAGAGGAGCGGTTCCACGGCGACCTGATCCCCCGCTTCCAGATGCGCGACGCCCGCGCCTACGGCCTCCACGGAGCAGCCGAGTTCGTGGCCGAGGATTCGGGGATAGGTGAGCAGCGCGTGCTTTCCCACGTACGCGTTCAGGTCGGTGCCGCACACGCCCACGTGGCGCACGCGAAGCAGGACGTGGCCATCGGGGACCTCCGGCATGACGGAAGGCCGGGTGACAAACTGATGAGGCGCCGATAAAACCAGAGTAGGCATGGGGGGGCATCCGGAGCGGGAGAGGGCGAATAGGAGCAAGGGTTCGGGCAGTTCGCAATCCCTCTTTCTGATTGTTACCGCTCCAGGGGCCTGGCGCCTCCTTCCGAAGGTTTCACTTGTGTGACACGGGGATTCGCGGGGTGAATCAGGCGAGAAGACGGCGGTTTGAGGAACCGTTGGGCGAAGGCGGTGTCGTACCCGCCGAAGGACTCACGAAAGCATCCATTGTCGTCCGGGACCCCTCGCGCCGGTATCCTGCTAACGGAAGGAGATCACCCATGCGTATTCCACCTATTCCTGTTCGTTTCTTCATCGGAGGCGCCATGCTCGCCGCGCTCGGATTGATGACTCTGCCCCACGTCGCGTTCGCCGCGTCCGGCGCCGAACCGAACGCGAACTCCACCACCCGCGCCAAGGTCACTTCTCCCGCCGAGCGGCGCATCCCCACCGGCCTGAAGAAAAAAGGGTGGACCCTCACCTTCAGCGACGAGTTCAGCGGGAACGCCCTCGACACCCAAAAGTGGACCGATATGTATCCCGACAGCCGCACGCACGGCAACGGCGAGCAGCAGTACTACGCCCCGGACGGCTATCGCGTGAGCGGGGGCCAGCTCCACCTCCTCGCGGAGCGGCGCGCGATGGGTGGCAAGCCGTACACCTCCGGCATGGTCTCGTCCCACGACAAATTCTCGCAGCGGTACGGCCTCTTCGAGATTCGCGCAAAGTTCCCCAAAGGCAAGGGGATGTGGCCTGCCTTCTGGCTGCTGCCCGCCACAAAACAGTGGCCGCCGGAGATGGATGTCCTGGAAATCCTCGGCCACGAGATGAACAAAATCTACTTCACCAATCACTGGCGCAACGAGACGGGCGGGCACGAGGGCTTCGGCGGCAACTGGGTCGGCCCGGACTTCTCAGCGGCCTTCCACACCATCAGCATGGAGTGGACGCCGACCGAGACGATCTGGTACGTGGACGGCGTGGAGCGGTTCCACACCGACAAGGGCGTCCCCCACGAGCCGATGTATCTCATCGCCAATCTGGCGGTCGGTGGCGAGTGGCCAGGCAATCCCGACGCGACCACGCCGTTCCCCAGCTCGATGGATATTGATTACATCCGCGCCTACCAGCGCCCCGCCGCGCTGAAGCGGTAACGCGCCGTCTCATGTGAGGAACTGAGCCGACTCCGCCTTTCATTCCCGCTTCAGGCCGCCGGATCGGGAGACCCAGTCGGTGTCAATTCCCGCCGCCATCAGTCGTTCGGACAATTGCCCCACGTGACCCTGTAAATGCCGCAGGTTCATGAATTGATGGGACAGCTTTCTCATGTTCGGATACCACGGGAAACCCGTCTCCTCGGAGTCGAGGTCGAGCGTGGCCACGGTGGGAGCGACCTGCTCGTCCACAAACCGGATATACGCGGCGATCTCCGCCTTGTTATAGATCGCCGCGTCCTCCGGCAATTCATAAGGCTCCACCTCCCCCGGCTCGCTCCACAACCGATGGTGGATTCCCTCCCGACGGCCCGGCCAGGGCTGGAAGGCCGCCTCGTTCTGACCCAGGTACAGCTGAGTGAAGAAGGCTGCATGAAAGGCGATGCGCCAGAAGGAGCGCGGGTACTCCCCTTCGTCCCAGAGCGCATCGGGGCACTTTTCCACGCACTCGGCGAGCATCGCCAGCCCGGCGTGGTACTGTTCGATCAGGGCCTCTCGCAGTTCCATATCAGTCCACCTTTCAAAAAGGGATCACGGGGGCAGGCGCTTCATCAACCAGGCGAGTTCGGGCCGCAACGATCATTCATCGGGCAGGCGGTTCTTCAGTTTCATCTCCGCGAACAGCGCCTCGGCGGGGCGTCCTTCTCCCCGATTCATCTGGTCCAGACCTCGTCGCAGGCCTGCAATCGTCTCCGCGCGCTCCACCGCATCCAGCAGGGCCTGGTACGATTCGGCGTCCTGGATTACCAGTTCCGACTTGCCGTTCACCGTCAGCGCAACCGGGCGCCGGGTCTCTTTCAATTGTCTCAGGAACTCCTGCGTGTTTTGCTGGAAGTCGGTGAGTGGGCAAATATCCTTCGTCTTATCCCTCATGGCGGACTCCC
>JBBRGS010000062.1:0-17584 GCA_038240635.1 Armatimonadota bacterium | reverse complement strand
TATGCCGTGGCCACGGAGCCAATCGGATATATGGCCGCTAAGGAGGGCAGTGATGTTGCAATCTTTCACGCTATTGTAGTCCAGACGGCGTTTGTTGGGGTGGCCCTGCTGATCTACTTCACACACATCAATATTAGAATGTCTGTTATCTTGTTTAGTGCGTTTTATTTCATTGGTGTAACCGTGTTGATGTGGAGCGTTATCAGGGCGGAGAAGAACGCTTGAGGTTATATCAGAAGGTCAGTTCCTGAAAAATGCATATAATGTTAAACCTGTGCAGTTACAACATATTTTTTCTATTATTCAAAATTTTGTCACACCGAGAGCAGCAATGAATCTGCTTCGGAAAGCGCGGTCAGGCCGACTACTTCGCGGACGACGCCCTTATCGTCTGCGTCCTCACCGGGCACGGCCTGAAGGACCCCGACCGCGCCCTCGCCGTGGTGGACAAGCCAACCAGCATCCCCGCCGTGGAGAGCGAAGTGGTGGCGGCCATCGGCTTTTAGCTCTCCGTCGCTGCCTGGGGCCGCAACGTGAGCGCGTCCGGGAGCGCCGTGATGAGATGCGTGGGACGCGCAAGCCGCACCGCCTCTCCCACGAAACCGTACAGAGCGCCCGCTGTGTCGCACCCGGCGGCCTGACCGGCGGCGATGTCGTTGGCGGTGTCGCCAACCATCAGGGCCGCGCGCGGGGAGACGTTGAGAGCGTTGAGGGCGAGCAGCACGGGTTCGGGATGCGGCTTGTGATGGACGCACTCCTCCGGCCAGACCACGCGATCAAAATACGGCGCGAGATTGAACCGGTCCAGGGTGACGCGCAGGGAGACGCCGGAGCGCGCGCTGACCAGGGCGAGCCGTTCTCCTCTCGCCCGAAGCGCCGCCAGGGTCTCATGGGCGCCGGGGAAGAGGCGCTGGAGGTCCATCGTCCGGTGTTGAACGTTCCGGTGGCAGGCGATGTAGGCGGTGGTGTCGTTCCGCCCGGAGAGCGCGCGGTAGCAGTCGTGGAGCGGACGGCCGTAGAGTGCGGAGAGGGCGTCATCGGAGGCGGTGAAACCGTGCTGTGCGGCGGTCTCCCGGTAGGCGGAGCGGATCCAGTCGCGGGTATCCACCAAAACCCCATCGAGGTCAAAGAGGAGAGCGGCGTAGTCGGTCATGGGACCTCCGGTGTGAGAAGAATCCAACGGAAAGGGACGCGAGGCGGTGATCTCTTCGGCGGTAGGTGTGCGATCATGAGCGGACGAGTGACACCACCCGAAGCCAATACGCCCCCATGACGCCTCCGAAGCCACTGCCCATTAAACTTCACAGTCTCTGTTGTTTCTGACAGTTGAACAGAACAGAAACCGCTTCCTAAAAGGATGCGACAGGTAAACCGAGAATCTACACATATCCCGCTGACCTGACGCCCCGACTGCCCCGGCCCCTCGCGCTCCCGCCTCAACCCGGATGTTATAGGAAGAAGCGTTCCGCTTGCCGTCTCGCCTGCTCCGGTCTCCCCGACTCGTCACGCTCCTGTGCGCCTTCGCGCTGGGGGCCATTCTGGGCCTGTTCGCCTGGCGGCGCATCACCCAGGTCTTCAACCGCCTTGATGTCGTACTCGTGGACACCCTGAAGTCCCAGCTGGGCCGCGACGTTCGTTCCGGCGCCGTGCGCGTGGACCGCCAGGGCCGCTTCACCATTCTGAACCTGCGCATCGCCGAAGGAAAAACGTTCGCCGAAGGGACCTTCGCTCAGGCCGACCGCGTGGAGGGCCAGCTCGACCTCCTCACCCTCCTCCGCAACCGCGCCGAGCCGCTCAAAGCGGTGAAGTCCCTCCGCATCGTCCATCCCACCGTCACCCTCGTGCGGCGTCCCGATGGCGAGTGGAACTTCCTCGACCTGCTGCGGCCCAAAGGCCCCAAAAAGCCGTATGTCCCCTTCGGCGGGGTCGCCACCGTCACAAACGGGACGCTCCTCCTCCGCGATTATCGCTCCTACCTGGCGAAAAGCGGAGCGCCGGTGGAGACGCGAATCGCCCGCGTGAACGGGACGCTGGACGGGCGGCGGGCGGGGCCGCTTCAGTTTCAGGCCAGTGGCGCCGGAGCGCAGCGCATCGGCCCCTTCAACGTTTCCGGCGAGTACGATCCGCCGGGGCAGGAGGGAACCGTCGCCGCGAGCGTCAACCGCCTCGATCTCGCCTATTGGGTGGACTATTTTACCCGACGCCATCCCGCCTGGGCCGTCCGCGCGGGTCTCGCCGACGCCCACGGAACCGTGAAGATTGCTCACGGAAAGGTGGACCTCCCGACGCTGGAGGCGAGCGTCCTCGTCAAGGGCGGCGCGGCGACCCTCGCGGCCCTGCGACCTCCCCTCCGCAGCGTCACCCTCCGGGCCACAGCGCGGGGCGCGGCGGTGCGAGCCACGGCGACCGGTCTCCTGGAGAATATCCCCCTCACCCTGAACGCCCGCATCGCCGACCTCCACCAGCCCATCGTGGACGCGAGCGCCACCGTGGGAACGTTCGCTGTGGAGCGCCTGCCCCGCCTCCTCACCGCCCTCTCCCCCAAATCCTGGCCCGACCTCACCGGCCCCGTCGCCCTCACCGCCCGCGCCACAGGGCCTCCCAATGACCTCCGCCTGGCCGCTCGGCTCCGCTCCACCCAACTGGCCCGGCAGGGGATGAGCGCGCAGGGCGTGGACGCGACGGTCACGCTGGTGAAAGGGCTGCTGAAGGGGAACGCGACGGTGCGGCAGGCGTTCGGCGCCGGGCTGACCGCGCAGGGCGAGATGCGGCTGAACGCGAAGGGACAGCCATGGTCCGCGTCGGGCCGGGTGCGCGGTCTCGATGTGAAGGCGGTCGCGCCCCCGTCGGCGCAGGTTGCGGGCACCGCCACCGGCTCCTTCGCGGCGCGCGGGAGCGGCGGAAAAGTGACGGGCCGGGCGAACCTGGCGATGGCGGAAGGCTCGGCGGGGCCGTTCCGATTCCGGCGCGGCGAGGCGACCGTCACTACCGCCGATGGCCGCGCGTGGAACGCCCGCGTGACGATGGCGACCGGCAATGTCCAGCGGTTCGACTTCCGCTCCCTCGCCGGGGATGTGACTTATCGCGGCGGCGACGTGACGGTCCACTCGGCGACGGCGGACGCCTGGCAGGGGACGCTGCGGGCGTCGGGCATGGTGGCAAAGTCGGGCGCGCTTAACCTGAACCTCAACGCGAACAACGTGCGCCTCGCGGAACTCCTCGCGCCGCTCCATCAATCGGGGATCACCGGCGTCGGGGACTTCAGCGGTCGCCTCCTCGGTAAGGCGTCCTCGCCGATCCTTCAGGGCCGCTTCACCGCGCGAAACGGGGTCGCGCGCGGCCTCCCCTACGATTTCCTCGCGGGAACCGTGCGCGCCACGCCCTCCTCGCTCGCGCTGCAAAACGGCGTCCTGCGCTCCGGGCGCGGGGCGGTCGCGCTGGCCGGAACCGTCTCCTTCGGCAAGGACGGCGTCGGGCCGCTCAACCTGTCGGGGCGCTTCACCAACGTGCCCGGCTCCCTCCTCACCCGCATCAACGCGGGTCCCAATCTCACGCTGCCGCCCGCCCTGGCCTCCGCCACACTCAACGGGCGCTGGAGGGCGTCCGGCGTACCGTCACGCCTGCGATTGAGCTTCCGGGACGCGCGGATCGGCCTCCCCACCGGGAGCGCGGCGTTCAACGGAACCCTCGACCTGCGGCAGGGCGCCCCCAGCGCCGACTTCACGGCGTCGCTCTCCCGCGTCCCCGTGGCCCTGGCGACCGGCCTGAAGGTGAACGGCAAGCGCCTCCTGCCCCTCGATTCGGTCTCTCCGGCGCTTCAGGCGTCCACGGTCTCCGGCGTGGTGAAAGCGACGGGCCGTCCTCCCAACCTGACGCTCGCCTTCAACCGAGTGCGCCTGGACCTCCCCGAAGGCTCCGCCGCGCTGAACGGTTCGCTCGCCCTGGGGAAATCCCCGAACGTCTCGCGCCTCACCGTCACGCTGGACCACGTTCCGGCCTCGGTGGTGAACGGCCTGAACCTCGGAGGCGGGCCGTTCGCGCTGCCTTCGCAGATTCGGGGCGCGACGATCAGCGGAACGGCGACTCTCTCCGGCTCCCCGAAGGATTTGCAGGGGACGGGGCGGCTGGTGGCGGGGCCGATCACGCTTCAGGGCGAGGCGGGGCGGCCGTATACGGTTCAGGAGGCGAGGGCGAACTTCACCCTCTCCGGGCGCCAGCTCTTCCTCCAGGATGTAAGTCTCTCCGGCGAAGGGCTAACCCTCACCGGTGGCGGTCAGGTGTCGCTGGCGGGCGGCCCGATGGAGGTCAATCTCACCGGCTCGCAGCTGCCGCTCGAAATGCTCCAGCCGTTCATCGGCCAGTACGCGCAACTGGTGGGGGAGGGGACCGCGACCCTTGTCGCGCGCGGCACCCTGAAGCGCCCGGACCTGCGGATGCAGGTGGACGCCGGGCCGCTCCTGGTCAACGATGTCCGCTTTGACCGGCTGACCGGCTCCGCGCGGTGGGATGGGCGAACCGTCGCCGTGGAGGGCATGACGCTCAGCCGAGGCGCCAGCTCCCTCTCCATCGCCAACGCCACTCTGGACCCGCGCGCGCAGACGCTCGACGCCAACCTCCAGGCCTCTCGCATTGACGTGGACCCGTACTTCCAGGTCCTGGAGAACTCGCCGTTCCTTCTGACGGCTTCCGGCCAGAGCCTGCGCCTTCTTCTCACCGAGTTCCCCGTGCCCCGCACCGGCGTCCTGGACGGCCAGATCACCCTGAACGGTCCCCTGGACGACCTGACGGTGGGCGTTGGCGTCACCGGGGACGCGCTTGCCCTGGGCGGCACCAATCTCAACCGCCTCGTGCTGGACGCCACATGGAACCGGGACTTCCTGCGGCTGCCCCGGCTGCGTGTGGAGGCGCCCGACCTTCACCTGAACGCCTTCGGGGAGATGGCGAAGGGCAACGCGCTGGGCATCACGGCGCGCCTCACCGACACCCGCGTCGATTCGATCCTCCGCCTCGTGAAGGGCGTGCCCAGCCTCCGCCGCTCCAGCATTGGCCAGAAGCTCCTGCAGGCTGTGGAAACGCTCCAGGCGCCGGTGGATGGCTCTCTCAACGCTCGGCTGTCGCTCACCGGCACGACCGAGTTCCCGCAGGGTCAGTTCGACTTCAACGCCGACGGGATGAAAATTGGCCCGCAACAGTTTGAGGTGGCGCGCGGCTCCTTCGCCATCCTCCGCAACCGGATGCAAATTCAGACGCTCCGGCTGGAAAGCGGCGACGCCCTTGTCACGGCGTCGGGGTCGGGCAGCTTCAGCGGGGACCTCAACTTCCAGCTCGATATCAACAACTTCAACGTGCAGCTGCTCGCCCCATGGATCGGGCTGCCGCGCACCGCGACCGGCGTTCTCGACGTGGTGAGCGTCTCGGTGACGGGAACGCAGGCCAACCCGATCCTCCAGGCTTCCCTGAACGCCACCAACGTCGGCACGGCGAAGTTTGCGCTGGACCATATTGACGCGCCGGACATCCATGCCGAGGCGGGCGAACTCCGCATTGGAAAACTATCCCTCCGCGAACGCGCCCCCGGAACCAGCGGCGCCGAACTGGTTACGACCATCAGCGGCAGCCTGCCGTTCGGCTTCCGTCCCCTGGGCTTTTCCAACGAAGGGCGGCTGAACCTTCACGCCGATGTGCAGGACATGAACCTCGGCATCCTCGCGGCCTTCACCCCTGAAGTGAAGTCGGCGGACGGCGTGTTCGGCGGCCAGCTCGACATCGGCGGCACACTCGCCAAACCGGTGGCGTCGGGGAACCTGGCGCTGCGCGACGGCCAGCTCCAGCTCGCCCGGTTCGAGAACACCTTCAATGCGCTCAACGCCCGGATTGACTTCAATCAGACCCGCATCACCCTCACTGACGCGCGAGGAACCTCCTCCAAAGGCGGCGGCTTTACCGCGAGCGGGACGGCTTCGCTGGAGCGGTTCCCCAACGGCGCGCTGCAACTCTCGCTGAAGACGACTGAAGACCTCGGCCTTCAGGGGAACAACGTCTCCACGATGCTGGGCGAGCGATTCAACGGATTCCTCAGCGCCGATGTGACGCTGAACGGCTCCCTCGCGCGGCCTCGCGCGCACGGCTCCCTCCTCGCTCACGACACCACTCTGAACCTCCCGGAGACCCCGCCCGCCGCCAGCGGTCCCGTCGCCGCGATCCCGCTGCCCAATGTCACCTTCCGGGACTTCACAGTGACAGCGGGCCACAACTTCAGCGTGCGGCGCGGCGGCTTCAACGGGGACATCACCGGCGCGCTCACCGTTAACGGCGCCTTCATGGACCGCCAGGGGGCCAACCCGTTCCGCGTCAACGGCCGCTTCGCCCTCGACAACGCCCGCGTCCGCGTCGCCACCAAGACGTTCACCGTGCAGGACGGCAGCAGCATCACCGTGGCGTACCGCCCGCCGGACGACCCTCGTATTCGCGTGGACATCGCCGCCTCCACTCGAATCTACACCTACTCCGGCCTGGACAGGACACGGCAGCCGTACCAGGTGACGGTACTCCTCACCGGCTCGCTGGACAATCCCACTCTCGACTTCGAGTCGGACCCTGGCGACCTGAGTCGCAACCAGATTTTGGCCGCGCTGGGGTATCAGTCGCAGATTCAGGCGTTGCTGCGAGGCGGCCAGGAGGGGGACCGGGCGCTGCGGCAGGGGCTGATGGAGGCGTTCACCGGCGTGGTGACGCCCGCGCTGTTCGAGCCGCTGGAGCTCTCCGTGATGCGCGCCCTCAATCTGGAGGAATTCGCCGTCTCCTTCGACTTCAACTCGCCGCTTCAGGTGCAGGTGACCAAGCATCTCTGGAGCAAGTTCTACTTCACGTACCGCAGGCAGTTCACCAGCGGCGGCGAAGGCGATTATATGATGAAACTCTTCTACCGCATCACGCCGCGCATCAGCGTCAGCGCTTCCACCGACGAGCGGCACATCAACACCTTCCTCGTGGAAGGGCGGCTGCGCTTCTGATGGCCCTCACCCTCAGCGCCGCGTGGATTCATCGGCCAACCCTCGACCTCGCGCGCGACCTCCTCGGCGCCACCCTCCACCACGACTCGCCCGAAGGTCGCCTGGCGGGGGAAATCGTGGAGACCGAGGCGTATCTCATCGGCGATCCCGCCTGCCACGCTTACCGGGGCCGCACCGCGCGCAACGCTCCGATGTTCGGCCCGCCGGGGCGCTGGTATGTCTACCGCATCCATCGGCACTGGTGCATGAACCTTGTGACCGCGCCCGAAGGCGTCCCGGAGGCCGTGCTGCTGCGCGCCCTGCTCCCCACCGAGGGGCTGGAGGTGATGCGCCGTCGCCGGGGCCGGGATACCGAGCGCGACCTCTGTTCGGGGCCGGGCAAGCTGTGCGCGGCGTTCGGCGTGGACGGCTCCTTCAACCATGGCGACGCGGTGGAGGGTCCGTTGCGACTGCTGCCGTGTGAACCGCTGGCGGAGGAGTTGGTAACGGTGACGACGCGCATCGGCCTGTCGCAGGGGACGGCCCTCCCGTATCGCTTTCTTGTCACCGGCAGCCCGCACCTCTCGAAGCCCCCCGCCCGGAACGCGGCGCGGTCATCCTTCCAGGAGACGCTCGCGCCTACGGGGGAGCCTCCACCATGACCGCTTCCACCCGCGAGTGGGGACCCGGTCTCGTCTTTGCGCCGGAGGAACGGCTGTTGCTGGCGTGCGCTCTCTCGCCGGAACTCTTCTGCCACGACTCCATGTGCGTCGCACTGAAGGAGGTGACAGCGTGGAACCGCTTCACCGAGCAGGCGGTAGCGGCGAAGTTCGCCCCCCTCGTGTACGCGCGCCTCTCCGAATCACCCAAAGCGGGCGCCATCCCGAAGCCCGTCCTCATGCGCCTCGGCGCGGCCTCGGTGGCGGCGGAGGGCGCGAATCGGCGGCTGCTGGCCGAACGCGACCGCCTCCTCGACCGGTTTGCGACGCGCGGCGTTACTCCGCTGCCGCTCAAGGGGTGCGCCCTCGCCGACACGCTGTACCGCGACCCGGCGCTGCGGCCCATGGGCGACCTGGACCTGCTGTTTCGCGCGGAACAGTTCGCTGACGGGGTTCGCCTGCTGCTGGAAGACGGATACCGCACCGATGGCGTGGAGGCGCGCGGGGAGACCTTCTTCTATCAGCCGGACACTCGCCTCTTCATTGACGCGCACACCGCGCTGGACCCCTCCGGCCGGTTCCGCATCCGCTCCGCCGACTTGTGGCGGGACGCCGCGCTCCTGCCGGACGGAAGATCACGGCTCACGCTCTCGGCGCAGCATCACTTCGTTCATGCTCTGCTGCACGCCGCACGCCACCGGCTGGACAGCCTGGGGCCGCTGGTGGACGCCGCCTGGCTGGCGTCGCGCTGGCCGGAAGCGATGTGCTGGGAGACGCTTCCCGCGCTGGCGCGACGGTGGCGGTGTGGCGCGGCGCTGGGGTTCGCCCTGGAGGCGGCGACGCTCCTGTTCCGGCTGCCGGTCCCGCCGGAAGCCCTGGAACGGCTGCGGCTTAGGGGGTGGCGCCGGGAAGTGACGCGGCGGTTGTGGCCGGGGGCGTCCCCGCTGGAGTCGCTGGAGAAGCGCTCCAGGGCGGCGCGGTACCTGTTCAGCGCGGCGACGACGGCGCCCGGAGGGTTTGCGGGGGCGCTGGTCCGCTTCAGGCGCACGCGCAGGGTGGAGGACGAGCGCCGCTCGCCGGAGCCGAGGCCCGATGATGCGCCAAAGTGAGACGTTATGGTTCACCGAAGTGAAGGGAATGACACTTTCGGCGAACTGAGTTTCACTCTCCGGTGGAATGAATGGCGTTACAGTTCCGGCTTCGGGAGGACGCGGATCGCCAGCAGCGAGATGTCGTCCTGCGGGTGATCGGTGAAGCGCGAGACGGCCTGGAAGACGGTGTCGCACAGTTCGCGTGCGGAGAGGTGACGGTGCTTGCGGATGATCTCCTTCAGCCGCTCGGTGCCGAACGGCTCCTGCCGCCGCGCCTCGATCACGCCGTCGGAGCAGCAGAAGATGAGGTCGCCGGTCTCCAGGGCGATTTCGCGCTCGCCGAAGGCGCTGTGGATGAGGCCCAGCACCGGCCCCGTCGGCTCCACCTCCTCGATCTCGTTGCCGTGGCAGAAGAGGACCGGGTGATGGCCCGCGTTGACGATGGTGATGGTGCGTTCCGCCGGGCGCAGCCAGCCGTAGAACATGGTGACGAGGATGTCCGCCGGGGTTTCATTCACCAGCACGCGATTGGTGTGCTCCATCACCGTGGCGGCGGTGTCGGCGTTGCGATACCAGCCCCCGGAGATGAACTTGACGGCGGCGACGAGCATGGCGGCGGCGATGCCATGTCCCGCGATGTCCGCCAGTTTAACCGTGGCGATGCCATCCTTCTCGTAATACTTGCAGCTCCAGTAATCGCCGCCGACCTCGCTGGCGGGAATGATGCGACCGTAGATTTCAAAGCCGGGGACGGTGGGGGTGCGTTTGGGGAGGAGCCGGGCCTGGATCTCCTTGGCGAGGCGGAGTTCCTGCTGGAAATTCTCGCGCTGCTGCATCCGGATTTTGAGGCGAAACTGGTCGGCGTAGGCGGCCCAGAAGTCATCGGTGATGAGATTGAGCAGGTGGGCGATCTTGCTGGTGGCGTTGGCCGAGTGACGGATGTGGCGGAGCAGGGCGGTCTGGAAGGTGTCGCGGTAGGTGGAGATCCACTCGCGGCGGTCCTGCCCATCGAGAAGATACATGGCAAGAGAGCGGGCGCACGCCTTCACGTCGTTCTGCAGGTCCTCGTCGGGCTGTTCGAGGTATTCGCGGCACAGCAGCGCCAATTCCCGCATGTAACGCAGGACCGAATCGGTGGGAGGGGGGACGCTGGAAGGCAATCCGGCGACCCAGCTGTCGAGGAGGGCATCGCGGGATGCGGGCGCCGTATTGATATCGGAGAGGTAAGGCGCTTGCGTTTCCACGTCCGAAGGCTCCTTGCGCACATGGGGAAAGAGGTGAAGGGGTCACGAAGAGGGAGGAAGGGGCATCAGGATTCGGGGCTGCGGCTTCCCGTTTTCTCGTAAAGGGCGAGGCGGCTCCCGACATGATTTTCGACGAGGAAGGAGAGGGTTCCCCTCTCGCCGGGGGGGCGTGGTGCGGGTTCTTCGCCCTGGGGAACGAGGGTCTTTCGCCTTAAGGAGTCGCTGGTCGCCCGGTTCCTCCAGGGTGTCGCTGGTCGCCCGGTTCCTCCAGGGTGTCGCTGGTCGCCCGGTTCCTCCAGGGAGTCGCTGGTCGCCCGGTTCCTCCATGGTGGCGCTGGTCGCCCGGTTCCTCCAGGGTGGCGCTGGTCGCCCGGTTGCTCCAGGGTGGCGCTGGTCGCCCGGTTGCTCCAGGGTGGCGCTGGTCGCCCAGTTCCTCCAGGGTGTCGCTAGTCGCCCAGTTCCTCCAGGTTGGCGCGGGCTTCGTCGGCTTCCTCGCTGTCGTCGGCGATTTCGAGGATTCGGCGCCAATGGTCGCGGGCTTCGGGTTTTCGGCCCCGGTCGGCGGCGAAGGTTCCGGCGGCGATGAGGGTAGCGGGGTCGTCGGGGTCCACGCTCAGGGCCTGTTTCAGGGCGGCTTCGGCTTCGTCTTCCCGGTCCAGTTCACCCAGGGCGGCGGCGAGGTTGGCGAGGTAGACGGGTTCGTCGCGGTCGAGTTCGGCGGCGCGTCGGAAGAATTGTTCAGCGTCGTTGTACTCTTCGCGCTCGAAGGCGGAAGCGCCCTCCTGATTGAGGATGTCAGCCAGTACGCCGGGGGAATCGCCCACGGCGGGGAGGGCGGTGGAGGGCACGTCGGCGCCCTGCATGAAGCCGGGGGCGTCGCCCTGGCTTTCAGACGGCTGATTGCAGGCGGGGCAATGGAGCCAGCCGCCCATCTGCCGCGTGCCGCAGTTGCCGCAAAGTCGGTAAAGGAGTTGCCCGCAGCCAGGGCAGAAGTTTCCGCCGCCGAGCAGCTTGATGTTGCAGTTGGGGCAGGCGAGCGGTCGGGAGAAGGAACGGGGGGCGCCGCACGCGCCGCAGAACTGCGCGCCGTCCCTAAAGACGCTGTTGCAGACCCCGCACAACGGGCGCGCGGGTCGCCCGCATGCGCCGCAGTAAGCGGAGTCCGCCGGAAGGACCGCGCCGCAGGAACAGGTGGGGGTGGGCGCGGTGTCCCCGACAGGCATGACCAAACCCATAAATGTCTCCCTGGCCGGGTGGATTTCGGCGCGGGCGCGTCCGAATGCGGGCCATATCAGGGGCGTCATAGACGCCGGAAGGGGGGCGGGACGAGATCGGTGGGGACGACCCGTCCATGAGGCATGAGCAGCGAAGTGTCCCAGGGGGCGCGTTCGCTCTGTGTGACTAGTGTAGCGCCCGCGACGGCTCCGCTCCCATGCGAGGGGAGCGACTTTGGGACGCGGTGAGCGCAGGATTCGCCGGTAACGCCTCCGGGGGGTTGTGGCAGGGACGCCTCATCGGCCGCTCGGTGAGTCGTCAAACAAACGAACAGTATTGGCAGGAACCTGAATGTGAAGGAATGAATCTTGGATGCGGGAAGCGTCACCAACAGGAGGCGGCCCCTCCCCTCACTCTTCGCCCTTCCAAGTGTCGCTTTGCGGTCGCTCGGATTCCCCCCGCCGGCGACACCGCTTCAGCAGCCCTTTCCTCCCCTGGCATGTTCAGGCGCGACTTTCATTAGGAGACCATCCATGGTTCAACCGATACGCTTCAGGGCGCTGATCATCGGCGCTCTCACGGCGGCCCTCGCGCTGCCCCTCCTCCCCGCTCACGCCGGATCACGAGGACGGCTCAACACGGCGGCGGTCCTCAGCGGAGCGGCGCTCTACACCTGGGCGAAGTCCGGCCACTCCGCCGGGCGCCGCAATACGGCTCTGGCGACCACGGCGGGCGCGGCGTACGCGTGGAGCCGCTACAGCAAGGCCCGCAAAACCGAACACCGCCGACGACTTGCCCAGTCGTACTCCCACGGGCGCCGGGCCGGAGCCGCCTCGGTGCGGAGTCGCGCGAACGTCAGCGCCCGTTCCGCGCACCGCACTCGTTCCACGCGAATTGCTCGCCTCAGTCGCCATCGGTAGAGCGCGTTCGGGGGAGGGGACCCGCGTTTCCTCCCTTTCCCATGTCGGCGGAACGCTTCATCATGAAGGCGGGGGAGAGTAACACGGCTTTTCCGCCGCGCGAGGGATGAGAGATCGCCCTCCGCCGCCTGTCGAGATGAGGACCGATGATGCCGGATGAGGCGATCCTCCGGGACGTGGAGCATATGCGGAAGACTCTCGTGGTGTACCCCGCCCGGCGCGGACACTTTCTCACGGTGGCGCTCCGGCGGCCCATCCAGGGGCTGCGGGGGGATCAGGGGTACCGCGTGTTTGATCATATTGTGGAGGACGGCGAGCGATACGCCTTCCATGCCCTGTTCATCGGTCGGCGGGCGGCGGTCTGCATCACCCCTGTTATCGCCGGCATGAACGAAACGAGAGCCTCTGTCTGGCTCTGCCTCGAACAACTTCTTCAGCCTGAAAGCGGCTGAAGCGACCCTCCCTCACTCTTGTGAGGCCGCCTCGCGGGGATTGTCCCCCAACCGATTGGCGTGTCCCGGAGAGGCAGCCCCCGATTCGGTTCAGCGCTCGCAGGAATGCGCCTCGCGGAAGCGAATGCCTCTCCGGCGCTGTCTTAGAGTGAGCCGCGCGGGACCGGCGCCCCGCCGCGCAACTCTGAACCTTATTGATTCACCTACAGAAAGCGAGACTTGATTGAAACTGCTGGTCACGGGCAGCACGGGGCGTATCGGGCGCGAACTCGTGCGAAACCTCCTGGAGGCGGGCCACGAACTGAAAACCTTTGACCGCGCCGCCGCACCGCGCGACCTCGACGCCGAACACCTCCCCGGCGACCTGCGCGACATCTTCGCCGTGCGGCGCGCCATGGCCGGCGTGGACGCCGTGATGCACCTCGGCGCGGCCTCCAGCGACGGCGCCGCCCTCCCTGAAGACCTCCTCTCCACCAACGTCACCGGCACCCTCAACGTGCTGCTCGCCGGCGTGGAAGCGGGCGTCGAGCGGCTCGTCTTCTTCTCCAGCGTCAACGCGCTCGGCTACTTCGGCGGACGCACCTCGCCGCCGTACTTCCCGGTGGACGACTTCATGCCCCGGCGCCCCACTTCGCCCTACCAACTCTCCAAGCACCTCGGCGAAGAGGCGTGTCGCTCCTTCACCGAACGCCACGGTATGGTCACCATCGGACTGCGGCCCGCGCTGGTCGCCGACACCCACTTTTACGAGCGCTGGGGCGGACATTCCGGCGACCGCCGCGCCCACTGGTGGCGCAACGACTTCTGGGCGTATGTGGACCTCCGCGATGTCTGCCAGGCCGCGCTCCTCGCCCTGGAAGCGCCCGGCGTGACGCACGACTCCTTCCTCCTGTGCGCCGACGACACCAACACGGACACCCCGACCGCCGAACTCGTCGCCGAAGCTTTCCCCGATGTCCCCTGGAAGACCCACCGAAGCGCGTACTTCGACGGCCAGCCGTATCGCTCGCTGGTGGACTGCTCCCATGCGAAGCGGGCCCTTGGCTGGCAGCCACAACACTCGTGGCGCGAGGCGCATACGCCCGAATAACCCGCGCTGGAAAGTACTTCATGACCGAATCGGTCCCCCGCCTCCCGATGGCGCTCACCTCCTACAGTATGCCGCACGCCATCGGCTTCCTGAAGACACTTGACGGCGAAGCGCACCCCGCGCCGCTGGGTCCCCTCGATGTGATGAACGCGGCGGTGGAACTCGGCCTCGCGGGTGTGGACCTCGACCTCTCGTTTCGGAACTCCCTCTCGTTTGAGGCGGTGAAGGCGGCCCTGGAGGAACGCGGCCTGCGCGTCGTCGCCGAATACATGGCTCTCCCCGACGCCGATATGGATCGGTTCCGCACTTATCTCCACGACGCCGCCGGCTGTGGCGCACAGGTGGTGCGCGTCCTCATCAGCCGGGCGCTGTGCGGCCAGCGGGAGCGTCTCCCGGAAGGCTGGGACGCTCGCATGGCCGAGATGGCCCGCCGCCTCCGCGAGACGCTCCCGCTGGCGGAGGACCTGGGAATCGCCATCGCCGTGGAGAACCATCAGGACGCCACTTCGGAGGACCTGCTGCGGCTGGGTGAACTATCGGGAAACTCTCCGGCGTACGGCGTCTGCCTCGACGCGGGCAATCCGCTCGCCGTGGGAGAAGGCCCCACGGAGGCCGCGCGGCGCCTGGCGCATCTCATCCGTCACATTCATATGAAGGATTACACGATACACTTCGCGCCGGAGGGGTATCGCCTCGCGCGCTGCGTCGCCGGGGAGGGCGTGGTGGATTTCCCCGCGCTGTGGGAACTCGTGCGCGAGAACGGCCATGACGTCCTGCCCGGCGTGGAGATCGCCGCGCAACCGACCCGGACCATCCCGCTGCTCACCGAGGAGTGGTGGCGGTCGTATCCTCCCGGCCACGCGGCGCATCTCCCGGAAGCCTTGCGGGTCCTGTGGCGCCACGGTCGCCCGATGGACGCGCCATACTCCAGCGCGTGGGAGCGCGGCGAGGACAGCGAGACCGTGAGCGCGGAGGAGTGGGACGTGACGCGCCGCAGCGTGGAATACTTCCGCTCCATCGCGCCCCAGGAAGCGCCGGCGCCGCCTCCCGGCTGACAAACCGCCCGCCCAGGACGCGCCATGAGTTATAACGCCGCTACCCGGTTTCGCCGCCGCCGGAGGGCACTTCGGTGGGAAGACCGGCCTCGTTCCACGCGCGCCAGCCGCCCGCCATGGAGTAGACGCAGGTGTAGCCCATCTTCTGAAGCGCGGCGGCGGCGAGGATGCTGCGGTAGCCGCCGCCGCAGTACAGGATGATCTCGGCTTCGGGCTCGGGAATCGCCTCCTCGATATCGCGCTCGATGACGCCCTTACCGAGGTGTTGAGCCGCCGCCGCGTGGCCCGCGTCCCATTCGTGGTCTTCGCGGATGTCCAGCAGTGTCACGGGGTCGCCCGATGCGAGGCGGCTCCGGGTCTCCTCCACGGTGACTTCCCGGACGTGACCTTTCGCTTCCTCCACCAGCGCGAGGAATCGTTGCGAATGTCTCATGAGGTCTCCTCGCCCGCCAAAACGGAGGGCGCTCTCGTCAACGGAGGGCGCTCTCGTCAGACGAAGCGTTGAGAGTGGAGGCGCAGGTACTCCTCCTCGGTGGCTTCGGTGGTCCGCATGAGGCACTGCTGGAGGTCGGCGACACCTTCTCGGCCCGCCTCATCGAAGTAGCGGCACAGATCACGGACCCCCTGATCATCCCGGAACTTGTTCTCCACAAACAACTTGTAGACGCCCCCTTTGGGGTCCTTACGATACAGCGGCATGGATGTCTCCAGGAGGATGGCGGGAGAGGTCAGCGTCCCGACAGGTGTTCCGCACGGCGGGGGCGGTTCCTGCCTCTGAGTTCGGTGGCCGCCCTGGGGAACCGGGTAGGCGAGACCATCAGGCGGGTCGCGCCAAGTCCTCACGATTGTAGGAAAGAGGACCGACTCGCGCCAATTCTCACAAGGGGAGTCCGCGCGCCTTCCCGAACGGGAGACTGTTCCGGTTCAGCGTCGGGGATCGGCGACAGATACGAAAGCGGGGTGTTGAGAGGGCCTGAGTTCCTCCCTGAAAATAATTTGGTATTCATCGCTGTAAAACCATAGGGTGATCGGGAAAGAGGCGGGATGATGACGGGGTCGAGGGGACGGTGGTTGTTCGGCGCGTGGGGCCGCATGGGAACGGGGATCATGATCGTGTCGGCGCTGCTGCTCGCCGGGACGAGAGCGGGCGGGAAACAGGCCGACAAGGGGTCCGCCGGGGAAGCGGTACTCGCGCGGGCGCTGGCGTCCGGCCTAAAGGTGGAGAAGGTGGCCGGGGGCTACCAGTTTTTGGAAGGTCCGCTCTGGACGAAGCGGAACACGCTGCTTTTCAGCGACACGCCCGGCGATACGATCTTCGAGTACACCGGCTCCGGCTCACCGCGCCCGTTTCAGCGCCCCGCATTTCAGCCCAACGGCAACACGCTGGACCCGCAGGGGCGCCTGATCACCTGCCGCAAGGGGAGCCGCAGCGTCACCCGCATGGAGAAGAAGGGGGGCATGACGACGCTGGCCGAGCGGTTCGAGGGGAAACGCCTCAACGCGCCCAACGACGTGGCCGCGCGCTCCAACGGCGACCTGTACTTCACCGATCCGCCGTATGGCGTCACGCCGGAGCAGGAAGAACTCCACTTCTATGGGGTGTTCCGCCTGGCGAAGGATGGAACCCTCACGGCGCAGGCGCGGGACTTCGTGAAGCCGAACGGCATCGCCTTCTCCCCCGATGAGAAGCGCCTCTACGTGGACGACACCGACCGGCGCCACATCCGCGTCTTCGACGTGAAGCCGAACGGCGACCTGGAGAACGGCCGCGTCTTTGCCGAGGTCCAGGGCCGCCGCCCCGGCGCGCCCGACGGATTGAAGGTGGACCGGCAGGGGAATGTGTACTGCACCGGATCGGGCGGAATTCACGTGTTCACACCGTCGGGGAAGGAGCTGGGCGTGATTGACGTACCGGAAGTGGCCGCGAACTGCGCCTTTGGCGACCGGGACATGAAGACGCTGTACCTCACGGCGGGGACGAGCCTGTACCGGGTCCGCCTGCCTCTCGCGGGGAAGCGGTAGCCCCGCCCGCCTCAGCCGATCCGGGCGAGCAATACATGACCGCCAGGATCACCAGCCAGAGGCAACCTCTAACGCAGAGGACGCAGAGAAACCCCGGAGGAGGGGGACTTGAAGGGGCAGGAGAGCGCTCAGAGGTCTGGGCGCTCCCTTCAGCCGCCTCCACACCTTCTTCTCCTGGGTTTCTCTGCGGCCCTCTGCGCTCTCTGTGGCCTCTGCGTTGGTGGTTGACCCTGGCGGTGAACCGTCAGGACGGATGATACACCCGTGGAAGGCGAAGGCTGAGGCCGGTCAGAATCTCGTGCGTGATGGTTCCGGCGGCGTAGGCCACGTCGTCCACGGTCTGGCGCCGGTCGCCCTGCTCGCCCACGAGGACGACTTCATCCCCCACCGCCACGTTTGGGGAATCCGTCACATCGGCGAGGAACTGGTCCATGGAGACACGGCCCATCACCGGCGCCCACTCCCCGCCAATGATGCACCGGCCCCGATTGGAGAGCGAACGCGGCCAGCCGTCGGCGTACCCCAGGGGCACGACGGCCAGCCGACTGTCGCGCTCCAGCCGCCGCGTGAGGCCGTACCCCACCGCGCGGCCTTCCGGCAACGCCTTTACCTGCGTCACGCGGGCCTTCCACTCCAGCGCGGGCAGCAGGTCCGGCTTCGCGTCGCGCATGGGCGGGCAGCCGAACACCAGCAGGCCGGGCCGCGCCAGATTGAAGCGCGTGTCCGGGGCGTTCTGCACGGCGCCGCTGTTGGCCGCGTGCGCCCACGGCGGGCGCAACCCTTTTGCCTCCAGCCGCTGAACGACCGTCTGAAACGTCTCCGCCTGATAGGCGAGGAAGGCAGC
>JBBRGS010000061.1:0-17860 GCA_038240635.1 Armatimonadota bacterium | reverse complement strand
TGCGCGGGTTCGGGGATCGCTGCGCGGGTTCGGGGATCGCTGCGCGGGTTCGGGGATCGCTGCGCGGGTTCGGGGATCGCTGCGCGGGTTCGGGGATCGCTGCGCGGGTTCGGGGATCGCTGCGCGGGTTCGGGGAGCAATGATGGAGCATGAGAATAGCGCCGTCCACTGGCCCCTCTCCTGTGGGAGAGGGGTGGCCGAAGGCCGGGGTGAGGTAGGGGGTTCGCTCCTGGACGGAAGGCTTTTGCATGGCGGGAGTCGGCGAAGGCCGACTTTGCGCGGTTGTTGCAGCGGTTTCAACCGACCGTATCTCTGAGCCTCCGAGACATGATCTCCCCGTGTCCAGGCGCTCCCACAACGTCCAGATGATGGAGATGAAGAAGGGTGGCTGAGATGGCGGACACTGGGCCGCAGGCTAATGGCCGAGGGCTTTAGCCCCACAAACTCTCCACGAACCGACCGCATGGAGCCAGGCGTGGAGGCGCGCCTCAGAACGTCGTTGTCATCTCCACGCGGCGGCCCGTGCGCGAACTCTCGTGACCGGCGAGCAGGATTTCCACGACGTGGCGCGCGTGCCGGGGCGTTCCGAACGGCTCCCGGCCCTCGCGGATGCATTCCACAAAGTGGCGATGCGGCGCCGCCGTGGGGTCCGGCGCCAGCTCCGGTTCGCTCCATTCGACTTTGGAGCCGAACGAGACGCCCTCAGTGCGGCGCGCCCAACGGAGCGGCGCGTGGTCCGGCTGGTGGAGGACGAGCGCACCCTCCGTGCCCCAGATCGTCGTCCCTTCTGTCGTGGCGAAGGAGGTCCAGGACGTTTCGGCGGTCCCGATGGCGTCATTCTGGAAGCGGAGGAGCCATGTCGCCGCGTCGTCAATGCGGACGCCCGGCTCGTACGTCCCCACCAGTCCCATCGTGGAGGCCGCCGGACCCATCAGCGCGGTGATGCCGGAGATGGCGTACACGCCCATATCCACGGAGGCGCCGAAGCGGGCGATGGCGGGGTCGTAGAACCAGGAGGCGCGGTCGGGGCCGGGGTGGGCGATACGCATCCGCGCCTGCACGGGGCGGCCAATGGCGCCGTCGGCGAGGAGGCGCATGGCCTCCCGCACGGCGTTTGTCCAGTTGTACGGCAGGCATTGAACGATGAGGCCGGGATGGGCGTCGGAGGCGTCCACGAAGCGATCGGCGTGGGGCAGGGCGGTGGTGAGCGGCTTCTGGACGAGGACGTGCTTTCCGGCTTCAAGGGCTTTGGCGCCGTACTCCGCGTGAGTCTCGTGGTGGGTGGAAACGATCACGGCGTCCACGTCGTCGCGGGCGAGCAGCGCTTCGGGGGAGTCGGTGGTCCAGGGGTCCGGCCATTGCTCGCGCCACCGCTCGGCGGTCTGGGAGGCGGCGTCGGGGCGCACATCGGCGAGGGCGACAACTTTCACTCCTTCGAGCTGGGAGAGGTCCGGCAGATGAAAGCCGTTGGCGATGCCGCCGCACCCGATGACGCCGAATTGTAGGGTCGAATTGCGGTCCATGAGAGACTCCTCGCGGGAGAAGACGCTGAACGATTCATGGGTGAGTTCGTCTCCGGCGGGGCGGCCCCCTTCCGCGCCTCCGAAACGGCGGGCGTTCTCCCCAGGCGGCGTTGGGATGCCGTATAATGAAGCGGCGCTGCTGGCCCACTCCGCGCCTGACCGGAGCCTCCCTTGCCTTCTCCCGCTCCCTCTCTGATTTCACTGGCGATTTCACGCGCCGCTCGGTATCGGGTTCTCCTCGTCGTGTGCGCGAGCGCGCTGTTGTTGGGCGGCGGCCAACAGTTGATCGCGGCGCGCGCGGGAGCGGCGAATCCTCGCGCCAAAGGGACCTCTTCGGCAAAGGCGTCTTCGGCGCCATCGAAAACATCGCCCCTGGCGAAGAAGGTGTCCCCCGCGTTGAATCCATCGAAACCGGCTCCGGCGTTGGCCTCCGCGCCGTACCGCACGCCGCTGGAGCGATTGGGAGCGCCCCCCGCCGCGCTGGACGCAGACCCCAGCCTGAAGGACGCCAGCCTCGTCGTGGATTATTCCTCCGACTGGTTCGGCTACCTCGAACCATGTGGGTGAACGCACGCCCAGTATGGGGGCGTCGCCCGGCGGGCGACCTTTTTACAACAGCAGAGCGCGGCCAACCCGAACCAACTCCCCGTGTTCGCGGGGGATTTCTCCAACTCCCTCGCCGATGAGGACCGTTTCAAGACGGCGACGGCCTTCCGCGCCATGGAGGCGATGGGCTTCGGCGCGGCCACCTTCGGCGAGAAGGACTTCTACCACGGCGTTTCCTTCGCGCGTCAAATCGTTAAGCGCCATCCCGGCCTCCTCGTCTCCGCCAATATCACCGACGCGAAGACGGGCCAGCTCCTCGCGGCGCCTTTTGTCGTCCGCACCTTCCCCGATCCGCACGGAGCTCCCGGAAGCGGCTCCAAACTCCGGGTCGCCATCACCGGCGTTCTCGGCGCGGACCTGTATGCGCTCGCCGGGCCGCAAATCGGCGACACCGCCACCCAGCTTAGCGTCACGGACCCCGCCGCCGCCCTGAAGGCGCTCCTCCCCCGGCTGCATCGCCTGGCGGACGTGGTGGTCGTGCTGGCGCACATCGGGCAGCCCGCCGCCGTGGAACTGGCGCAGACCGTGCCGGGGATTGACCTGCTGGTGGTGGGGCATTTCCCACACGCCGACATCACCGACGCGCCGCCGATCCGGTCCACATACGTGGTGGCGAACGGCGATGAGGCGCGCTTCGGCGGGCAGGCGATTTTCACGCTTCGGGAGGGGAAGATTCAGTCGGTGAGAAGCCGCACGATCCCGTTGAGCGCCACGTTCCCCGACAATCCTCAGCTCGCCGCCCTCCGCGACTCTTACAAATCCGAATTATCGAAGATGGCAGGGGGTGTCATCACCGCGAAGGAAGCCACGCCAGTCGCGTCCCTTTTCCCGGTCGTGCTGGCGAACGGGTATGTCGGCAGCCAGGCGTGCGCGTCGTGCCATGCGGCGGCCTTCAAGGTGTTTAAGAAGACCGCTCACGCCCACGCGCTTCAGACACTCGAAATCACGAAAAAAGGCGTCAACGCGAAGCGGCCCGACTGCGTGCGGTGCCACACGGTCGGCTTTGGGCAGGCGACGGGGTTCCGCATCGCCGCGCCGAATCGCGCCCTTGCGGACGTGGGCTGCGAGTCGTGCCACGGCCCCGGTCGCATCCACGTCAACCTGGAGAAGGGGGGGCAGCATATGCCCGGCACGATTGTCCGCATTGCGCCGGAAGGGAGCAAGGCGCTCTGTGTCCGGTGCCACGACGCGGAGAATGACCCTCTGTTCGCCTTTGGGAGCGATGTGGAGAAGATTCGCCACTGGGGCGCGGGTTTTCTGGCCGGGAGCGGGTAGGCGACGGGCCGCGCAGTCGTTGTGGTGGAACTTTCGGCAATGCATCCGCCGCGCGGACGGCCATTGGTCATGGCGTTCAACATATAACCGATGTGAACGCCTCCCATTGGCCCCGGATGATAACGTTGAGGAGACGGGCGGTTGAAACCGCAGCAACACCCACACGAAACCCGCCTGCGCGGGTTAGAGGATCATGCGGTGCGGGTTCGGGGAGGAATGATAGGGTGCGAGATCATGATCTCACAGGCCCCTCTCCTGTGGGAGAGGGGTGGCCGAAGGCCAGGGTGAGGTAGGGGGGGATCGCTCAAGGACAGAAGGCTTCGAGAGGGCGAGAGTCGGCGAAGGCCGACTTTGTGTGGTCGTTGCAGCGGTTTCAACTGCCCGGCCCTCTGAGCCTCCGAGACAGGAACTCCCCGTGTCCGGGCCGCTCCCGCAACATCAGGAGGGTGAGGAAGAGAGGCGTCCGCGTAGGCGGACGCTTAGCCGAAGGCTTCGAGCGAAGGACTTCAGTCTGTCGCTCGCCGTAACCGCTCCCTCTCTCCCGCTCGCAAAACTTTGAACCACACCCCCCGGCCAGGGCGTGTTTGCATCGCTTCCGGCCCTCCGTTAGACTGTTCATAGCCGCATCCTGCGGCCTTCACGGCGTCCTGCCCAGCCTGCGACGTTGTGCTTCTGATTGCGCCTGAAGACGGTTTCGGTCTTCGGCGAGGTGTTTCGGCCCCAAAGGAGCGTGGCGTGGACCTGACCGAATTGGCGGAGCATGGGGAAGCCGTCATCCGGGAAGTGGAAACCGTGATCGTCGGCAAGCGAGACGTGATCCGGTATGTCCTCGTCGCCTTCCTCTGCAACGGTCACGTGCTGATTGAAGACATCCCTGGCGTCGGCAAAACCATGCTCGCTCGGTCCTTCTCGCGCGTGCTGGATTGCTCCTTCCGGCGCATTCAATTCACGCCGGACCTGCTCCCTTCCGACATCACGGGCACCTCCATCTTTAATCAGCGCGACGGGGAGTTTGAGTACAAACCAGGACCGGTGTTCGCCAATGTCCTGCTCGCCGACGAGATCAATCGCGCCACGCCCAAAACGCAGTCCGCTCTGCTGGAAGCGATGGAGGAGCGCCAGGTGACAGCGGAGGGGCGCACGTATCCCCTGCCTCACCCCTTCTTCGTCATCGCCACCGAGAACCAGATTGAACTTCAGGGGACCTATCCGCTGCCGGAAGCCCAGCTGGACCGCTTCTGGATGCGCGTCTCCATTGGTTACCCCGACAAGGCCGACGAAATCGCCATCCTGAACAATCAGAAGGATCATCATCCCATCGAGGATGTCAAGCCGGTCCTCAGCCTGGAGAACATCCTGATGATGCAGCATCGGGTCCGGCAGGTGTATATCGCTCCCGCGCTCCAGGAGTACCTGGTGGAGATCGTCTCCGCCACCCGGCGACATCCCCAGATCAGCCTGGGCGGTAGCCCACGCGCCTCCCTGGGCCTGATGAATTCCGCCAAGGCTCACGCCGCGTTGTCCGGCAGGGATTACGTGCTGCCCGATGACATCAAGCGGTTCGTGGAGCCGGTCCTCGCGCACCGCATCCTGCTCAAGCCGGAGGCGCACGTCCGCCGCTGGTCCCCCGCCGCGCTCCTGGAAGAGATTGTGGGCCGGGTCCCGATTCCCCACGTGGCGCACCCGTCCGATGCGATGGCGGCGACTCCATTGTCGGCGAGGCCGTAGGAGTGGATCATGCTCTGGCGGCTAAAACTGATGTCGCTGGTGTGCGCTTCCATGTTCATGCTGCTCGTCGCCGCGCGGCTCGACATTGGGCAGATGTATCTCATGGCGGCCATTCTGCTCGCCATTCCGCTGGTGTCGTACCTCATCGGCAAGTACGCCCTGAAAGAGGTTCGCGTGCGACGATTCGGCCCCGAAACCGCCGTGGAAGGCGAGCCGTTTTTGGTGGAGTTTGAGCTCCAGCATCGCGCCGAACTACTGCGGGACCTCCTTACCGCTCAGGATGTGACCGCCGACTGGATGGTTCAGGAGGCGGTGGTTCCCGATCCTGAACGCCCCGGTCATATTCGGGCCACCATGCGAGTGGATCGGCGCGGCCATTACATCCTTAGCGCGGTTGAACTCACCGCGACGGACCCGCTGGGCCTCTTTGTGTACCATCGCCGCGCGCATCAGGAGACGGAATTTCTTATCTATCCCCGTCCCATGGCCCTCCCGGAGACCCTGCTGGGACGGGAAGCCCGCAGTGGTCGCGAATCTCGATCTCTCCTCACGCGGCGCGGGGCGTCCCTGGAGATGCACTCCACCCGTGAGTACCAGCCGGGCGATGAACTCCGCCACATCCATTGGCCCTCCACCGCCCGCACCGGGAAACTGGTGGTGGTGGAGCGCGCGGAACCCACCGACCGCACCACCTGGATCGCCCTGGACCTGCTGGCCGGTTCTGAGCGGGGAGTGGCGCCCCAGACCTCCCTCGATGTCGCGGCCCGGCTGGCGGCGGCGGCGGCCCACGACGCCCTCGCGAAGGGAGAGGCGGTCGGCCTGTTCCTCCCCGATATGGAAACCTCGACCGTTCCGCCTGGCCGGGGAACCGACCATTACTACACGCTGCTCGGCGCGCTGGCGAAGGCGCAGGCGACCGGAAGGGTTCCGCTGGGCCAAACACTTCTTCAGGAATTTGCCTCGGCTTCCGGGCGCCTGATCCTGTTCACCGCCGTGCCTGATCCGGGGCTGGCGGAGGCAATTGGGAGCTGGATTCATGCGGGAGGGTCGGTGACAGGCGTGATTTTCAGTCTCCCGCTTCCCCCCACGGAACCTGAAACGGCGCTACAGGAGGGTTTCATGGAGAACGCCGAACGGCAGGGAGCCGTAATTCGTCGGCTTGTGCTCGATGTCACTCCCGCCGCGCCTCTCGATGAGGAATTCGGCGCGGACGGATGAAAACCCCGAACGCGCGCGCCCTCGCCCCGCTCTATCTGGCGACGTTTATCATTCTGTTTTGCGGGGTGTCCGCGGTGAACTCCACCGTCGAAAGCCCCGCGCTCACCTTTGGCACGACACTTCTGCTCACCCTAGGGGTTTTGAGCAGCTTCTATTTCCGGCTGCATGAAGTGAATCGGAAAGCGCTCATCTGGGTGACGACCGGGATTACCATCCTGCTCATTTTGCTCTTCCCCATCACGGTGGAATGGATGCGGGACCTTTTCGTCAACCTGGACCCGGAGGGGGTGTCGAGCGGGACGATGGGGGTCGTGCTGGAATTCGCCACCCTCCTGTTCTGCTTCACTTTGTTAAGCAATCACGCGCTGCTCTTTTCCGTCATCCCCAGCATGGCTCTGATCGGCCTGATGAGCAGCGAAAATCTCAACTCCGAGATGGTGATCTACTTCATCGGGTTCGTCCTGGCGACCGTCTTCCTGATGGGCTATCATTCACATCTGGAGCGACAGCCCGCCGGGGAGACCGGTGAGCAGCCTCCACGGGTGCGCCCCTTCATGGTTCTCTCGGCGGGAGTGGTCGTTGGGGCGTTCCTTGTTGGATCGGTGGTGTCGGCGCCGCTCAAACTGCTGGGCCGGGAGGTGTACACCGTCGCCAACAGCGCCCTCCCTTCCGCCAATATCCCGCTGGGGCCTCTCAATCTGGGGGGGACCGATGATTCGATGTCGCTGTCCGGTCAGACTCCCAACCTCTCCGACGCCGAGGTGATGCGCGTGAAGTCCCGCGCGGGAATGTACTGGCGGGGCGCCACTTATGAAGAGTATACCGGCGCCTCCTGGAAGACGAATCTGCGCTTTGAAGAAGTCTTTAACAGTCAGGACCTTCCTGAAGCGACCAATGACCGGCTTTACTCTTTGGAGCAGGGCGACCAACTCAAACAACTGAAGGCCCGCGAACCCCTGATGCAGCAGTTCGAGGACTTCCGCTTCTCAAACACCCTCTACGGAGCCGGGGAACCCCGCCGGGCGCAGGGGCCGATGCGCAGCCTGTCCATCTCTCAGTGTCTCACCATGCGCGGCGACTGGAGCCAGTCGGACCTCTCTTACACCGTCACCTCGCTGGTGAGTCACGCCACTCCGGAGCAACTCCGCAACGCCCCTCCGCTGGAAGTAGACGAAGCTCTGCTGTACCATGTCGCGCCTGAATCGTCCAGTTCTCGGGGGCGAGGGTTGCAACGTAACCTTTACTTACCTCAGCAACTCGAATGGTTTCCCGCCGAACGACTCCAAAAACTCGCGAAAACCATCACCCGCGACGCCTTAACGCCGTACGATAAAACGGTGGCGATCATGCAGTTTCTGCACAGCCCCCGCTTCAGTTACTCGCTGAACCCTCCGCTGCTCCCCCCCAGCCAGGACGCGGCGGAATACTTCCTCTTCGAGACCAACACCGGTTACTGCGAGCAGTTCGCCAGCAGCATGGCGGTCCTCCTTCGCTCGCTGCGCATTCCCGCGAGGGTGGCGGTGGGATACGCGCCCGGACAGTTCGACCCGCAAACCGGCGAATGGCGGGTACGGGAACTCGACGCCCACGCCTGGACCGAGGTGTACTTCCCGACCTATGGCTGGATACCGTTCGACCCGACGAATGGTACCCCCCTGGAAGATCAGGGGTTCACGCTGAAAAAAGCGTGGGCGGCGATCATGCGCTTTCTCAATTCTCGTCAGCTGCTGCCGAGCCTCGTGCTCGCCGCTCTCTTCCTGGCGTTGTTGTATGTGCTAAAAACCGAAGCGTATGACCGCCATCTCCGCTGGTGGGCGGAGGGCCTCATGCGACGGCGCGGCTCGGATGTGGGGTGGCGCGTGGAGCGGACGTATCGTTGCCTGCTGAAGCGCCTGCGCAAGGAAGGTCTGGACATTTCTCCGAGCCTGACTCCCCTGGAGTTGCAGCGCGCCGCCCTGGCCCGGTGGCCGGATCGCGGGCCGGAGTTCAGCGACCCGCTGCTCCGCCTCACCGACCTCTATATGGAGGTGGCGTTCAGCCCCCATCCCATCCCCGACGACGCGAGTCGCCTCTCCGACGCATGGCTGCGGCAGGTGAACGCCGCTCTGAAGCGCCCTCTGGCCCAAAGGAGGACGCCGTCTCAACCCGAGTCTTCAGGCTAGCGAACTCGCGCCGAGGCTGTCGCTTGCCCCCCTCATTCCGACGCCGGGTCGTTCAGGCTCTCCAGGATGCGCTCAATGTTGCGCGCGTGCTTCCACTTCGCCAGCCCAAACCAGTCGGCCAACTCATCGGGGACGGGGAGTGCGGCCTGAATCGCCGCGTCGTCCTTCCCCTGGGCGCGGAGGGCGGGAACGGTTTCCCACAGGTGATTAAAATATTTAAGATAGCGCCGCACTTCCTTCGGGGTGAGCGTCGGGCCATGACCGCACACAATGGTGTCCACGTCGTAGGTGAGGATGCGGCCCAAAACCTCGCGGCTGCGGGCGGACTTCTCCGGGGTGTCGCCGCGCTGCATGAAGAGGCCCCAGCCAAACAGGTCCGCGATATGGAGAACGCGCGCCCAGGGCAGGTGGACGATGGAATCGGCGGGGGTGTGGGTGCCGCCCAGCCACTCGACGCGCGCTTCACGGCCCTGACCCTGAACGACGGCGTGGTCATGAAAGACTTCATCGGGCTGGCCGTCGCGGTTCGGCGTGACAAGGGCGCAACTCTCGTGCGCGAGGACGGACGCGCCCTCGGCGGCGAAGACCGGGTTCCCCGCCGTGTGATCACCGTCCCAGTGAGTGTTGACCACGTACCGGATCGGCTTGCCGACCGTTTCAGCGACAGCCTGTTTGATCACCTCGGCCAGTTCCGGCTCCTCCAGGGTGTCAATCACGAGGGTACCGTCGCCCAGGTCCGCCCAAACGCAATTGTCCAGCCCCTGCCGGATGAACACGCCTGGCCCCAATTCGCGGATGGTGTACACGTCGTCTGCCATAACCGTCTCCCCTGATGAAAGAGCGCCTCCTGGTTAAAATGAGGGTGGTGAACGTCGTCCCGCCCTTCGTCCCGCGCGGCGCAGCGCAGGAACGTCCTGATTGTACACGGAACCCGATAAAGCCGTCCCGCCGTCCCTGGAGACCCCTATGCCTGACCCGCTCAGCCCGCTCCCTGACGCTACACCGCTGCTGGATGTGAAGCATCTGACCAAGTATTACCGGCGTCATCTGGCGGTGGACGATTTGAGCTTCAGTGTCGGCGCGGGGGAGATTGTCGGGCTGCTGGGTCCAAACGGAGCGGGCAAGACCACCGTGCTGCGAAGCATCTGCGGCATCCTCAAACTCTCATCCGGGCAGGTGACGCTGGCCGGTCGCAGCCTTCAGGAACAGGAGATTGAAGCGAAGCGGACCATCGCGTTCGTGCCGGAAGTCCCCAACCCGTACGAACTGCTCACCGTGCGGGAACATCTCCACTTCGTCGCGATGGCGTTCGGGGCGCGCGACGGAGTGGACGCCCGCGCGGATGAACTCCTCAACCGTCTCGACCTGTATGAGAAGCGGAACGACCTCGTGCTGACGCTCTCCAAGGGGATGAAACAGAAGCTCGCCGTGGCGTGCGGCTTCATCCACGACGCCAAAGTCCTCCTCTTCGATGAGCCGCTCATCGGGATTGACCCCAAAGGCCAGCGCGAACTCCGCACCATGATTGAAGACGCGCGCGACGCGGGTTGCGCCATCCTCATCAGCACCCACCTGCTGGACACCGCCGAGCGGCTCTGCAACCGCATCCTGATCCTGTCGCGGGGGACGAAACTGGCGGAAGGCACCATGGCGGAACTTCATGAGCGCGCCAAGATGGGCGAGGACGCCACCCTGGAGGATATGTTCCTTCGCCTCACGGAGGAGGAGTGATGGGGGCGCTCCTCTACCTCCTCACGCGGCAGTGGAAGGGCGCCGCCCTGAATATGTTGCGCTCCGGCCTCCGCACTTTAATGGGGATGTTTGCGTTTGCGGTGGTGTTCGGCCAAATCTTTCAAAGTTTTTATCTGTTCGCGGCGCTTCAGTCGCATTCGGCGTCCCGGCTGCCGCTCATCCCGGAGCCGATCCTGCGGGGGATACTGCTGTTTATCCTCGCCGCGCCCGCCTACGCCATCCTTCTGGAGGGATTGCAGGGCAACCTGATCGCGTTCAGCCCCGCCGATGTGGATTTCCTGTTCGCCATGCCGTTGTCGCAAAAAACAGTCCTCGCCATGCGGCTGGGCCTTCAGTGGCTTCAGTATCTCTGGTGGATCGCCCTGGGCGTGGTGTGGGCGTCTCCCCTGCTCGCGCACGCGCTGGCCGCCCCGCTCGGCGCCGTGGCATGGCGGGCGGTGGTGGGCGCATCGGCGGACATCCTCTTCGCATTGGCGGCGTCGCACGCGCTCTACATCTTTTACGCCTACAGGGTTCGGTCGTCGGAGTGGCTGCTCGCCGTGGTGAAGTGGGGCGGGCTGGCCCTGGCGATCCTCCTCCTCTACATCCTCTCCCGTGACGCCGCCGTGGTGGCTTCGCCCTGGCAACAGGCGGCGCGCATGTTCAATCACCCGATCATCCGCACGCTCCTTCTGCCGGTCTCCCTCTGCGTGGACCTGATCCTCAGCGCGCAGCCGCAGTCCGTCGCGATGACGGTTCCGCGCCTCCTCGCACTGGGGGGCTTAACGCTCGCCGCGGTCGCCGCCGTCTTCGTCCAGCGTGAAAATGTGTATGAGCCGTCGCTGGCGGCCAGTCTGCGCCGGGCGCGATGGCGAAACGCTTTGAAAAGCGGGGGGATCTCCGCGCTGCGAACCGAGCGATTGAGGGAGCGGGACGGGGCGAACCAGGCGGCGGGGTACGCCGTGGCCGATTTCGGCGTGGGGTGGATCACACTGGTCTGGAAGGCGACGCAACTCGCCGTAAGGGCGCCGTGGCGCAATCTGGGCATCGGGGCGTTTCTCTCCCTGGGACCTCCGTTGTTCCTCTACTTCTACCGGCCTCCCGGGCTGGAGGGCCTGATCGCCTACCTGACCTCAATCATCGGAGGGTATGGACTCTGGATCTCCGGCGTCCTCGTGATGGGGATGGTCCGCAATGAATTGACCCAGGGGGCGTTCCTGAAGCAGCTCCCGATGCCCGCGTGGCAGATCATAGTGGGGCTACTCCTCCCGCCGGTCGCGCTCTTCACGCTGCTCGCCTGGTTGTCTCTGGCGGCGTTTGCGCTGCTGTTCCCGGAGATGTATCAGCCGCTGCTGGCGCCTTTGGCCGTCGTCGGGCCGACGATGATGGGCGCCGTTTCGTTGTATCACGCCTTCATCGCGATCCTCTTCCCGCGCAAGAAGGACCCGATGAACCAACTGCTCAGTGGGATGCTCCTGTTTCCCGGCTGGGGCCTGCTGCTCATCGCGCCGATGGTGACGTGGGGCATTTTAGTGGGAGGCTGGGCGCGATCGGTGAAAGCGACTCCGCCGGAGTTATCCAGGATGTTATGGTGGAGCGGCCTGGGCGTGGGCGTGGGCTACCTGCTGTTGTGGCCGCTGCTGGTCTGGCTGGCGGCGGCGGTGTTTCGCGCCTACAGTCCCGCCGACGATTGAGGGCCCCGCCGGGCGCTCCGGTATAATGGAGGGACGGCCATCCCCTCGAAAGGCGGCGACTCATGACTCTTCAGGCGACACCGGCAGCGACCCTCGAAGCGATCCCGGCTCCTGCGCGCGCCTCGGCTTCATCGTGCGCGCTGATCGAACCCGGCTGCCGATGGCGCTTCACGGTGGAGGAGTATGAGCGGATGCTGGAGGTTGGTATCCTCCACGAAGGCGATCCAGTCGAATTGATCGAAGGAGAACTCATCCTTATGCCCCCCATGAGCGCCCCCCACGCGGGTGTCGTTTATCGCCTGAACGCTCTTTTCACCTCAAGACTCGCTGGAAATGCGCTGGTTGGAAGTCAGCTCCCGGTCCGGCTTGGGGATGCGAGCGAGCCAGAACCCGATCTCCTGATTCTTCGGCCTCGCGGGGACTACTATGGGAATAGTCATCCCACGCCAGCAGATGTGCTGCTGCTGGTGGAGGTGTCGCGCACGTCGTACGACTTCGATCTACACGTCAAGGCGCCGCTCTACGCGCGTCACGGCGTCCCGGAGTTCTGGCTGGTGAATCTGGGCGCGCGACAGGTGGAACGGTTCACCGACCCGGTGGAAGGGATGTACACCAGCGTGGCCTCCTACGGCGGAGAGGAGGCGATCCCGTGCGGCGCCTTCCCCGATCTCGCGCTGACAGCAGCGGACCTCCTCGGCGAGACCGCGTAACCGGCGGAACAGGAAACAGTTGGCTGGCGGCGGCGGCGTTTCGCGCCTACAGTCCTGCTGAAGACTGAAGGGCGCCGCCGGGCGCTCCTGTATAATGGTGGGGACGGCCATCCCCTCGAAAGGCGGCGACTCATGACTCTTCAGGCGACACCGGCAGCGACCCTCGAAGCGATCCCGGCTCCTGCGCGCCATGCGGCTTCATCGTGCGCGTTGCCTGAACCCGGAAGCCGATGGCGCTTCACGGTGGAGGAGTATGAGCGGATGCTGGAGGTTGGTATCCTCCACGAAGGCGATCCAGTGGAATTGATCGAAGGAGAACTCATCCTCATGCCTCCCATGAGCGCCCGGCACGCAGGGACGAACAACCGCCTCATCGCCCTCTTCACGTCTCGACTCGCCGGGAGGGCGATAGTAGGCTCCCAAACACCGCTGCGGTTGGGCGATGCGAGTGAGCCGGAACCCGATTTGTCGCTCCTCCGACCGCGCGCCGACTATTACGCCCACAGCCATCCCACCACCCAGGACGTGCTGTTGCTGGTGGAGGTCTCGCACACGTCGCTCGACTTCGATCTGCGCGTGAAGGCGCCGCTCTACGCTCGCCACGGCGTCCCGGAGTTCTGGGTGGTGAACCTGGGCGCGCGACAGGTGGAACGGTTCACCGACCCGGTGGAAGGGATGTACACCAGCGTGGCCTCCTACGGCGGAGAGGAGGCGATCCCGTGCGGCGCCTTTCCCGACATGGCGCTGAGGGCAGCGGACCTCCTCGGCGAGACCGATTAACCAGCGGAAAGGGACTCAGTTCGCGGCACGAAGCGATTCGGATAACTCGCGGACAGCAATGCCCAGTTTGGGGTCCTCCTTCAAGCCCGCCTTGATCTTCGTGCAGGAGTGGATGACCGTTGTGTGATCCTTCCCGCCGAACAATCGCCCGATCTCCGGCAGGCTCGCCGAGGTCATCTCTCGCACGAGGTGCATCGCCACCTGTCGCGCCAGCACCAGCGCCTTGTCCCGCCGCTTCCCCTTGATCTGGGTCAGCGTGACGCCGTAATAGTCGCTGACCTTGAGGATGATGTTCTCGGCGTCCACCGGCCCGGTGTCGGCCTGGCGGAAGTAGTGGCCCAGCGCCTGATCGGCCATGTCGCGCGTGATGGGCTGGGCGCTGATGCTCGCGTACGCCAAAAGCTTGATCAGCGCGCCTTCCAGCACCCGGATATTGGAGTGAATCAGTTCGGCAATGTACACCAGCACGTCCATCGGGATGTCGGCGTTCTCGCTCTGCGCCTTCTTCTGAAGGATCGCCATGCGCGTCTCCAGGTCCGGCCCCTTGATGTCCGCCATCAGGCCGCTCTCGAAACGGGAGCGCATCCGGTCGCTGGAGGTGTGCAGGTCGCGGGGCGACTGGTCGCTGGCGATGACGATTTGGCGGTCGGTCTGGTAAAGCGTGTTGAAGGTGTGGAAGAACTCCTCCTCGGTGCTCTCCTTGTTGGCGATGAACTGAATGTCATCTATGAGGAGGATGTCGGCCCCGCGCGTGCGACGGCGGAACTCCTCCATCCGGCGCTGTTGCAGCGCGGTGACGTACTGCACCGTGAACGACTCGCCGGAGAGGTACAGGACGCGCTTGTGGGGATGAGAACGCTTCAGCTGGTGGCCGATGGCCTGCATCAGGTGGGTTTTGCCCAGCCCCACGCCGCCGTACAGGAAGAGGGGGTTGTAGTCGCCTCCGGGGGACTCAGCGACGGCCATGGCCCCGGCGTACGCCAGGCGGTTGCTCGCCCCGACGACGAACTCCTCGAAGGTGTAGCGCGCGTTCAGCGGCAGCGAGCCGGACACCAGGTTGTCAACCGGCGCGGGAGCGGGCGCGTCGTCGGCGGGAGCGGCGGAAGTCGCGGGGCGGGACGCGGCCTCCTTGTCCACCACCAGTTCCAGCCGTAGCGGCTGCCCGAACACGCTGGCGGCGGCCTCGGTGAGGGCGGGCAGATGGCTCTTCTCTACCATCTGCTTCATCAACTGGTGCGGCGCGGCCACCACCAGCCGGTCGCCGGAGCGGTCGCGAGCGCGCAGCCCCTTCAGCACAGCCTCATAGGTGGCGGGGCGGACGTGACCCCTCACCTCGGCGAGGACCTGATTCCACGCGAGAGCCAGCCCGTTCGCTTCGTGATCCAGACTGAGTTGAAGTTGTTCAACCATAGGGAAGAGCGCCGCGAGGTAGTCCGGGGCGGCGGCCTGGCCCGAAGGCGTGAGCGCCGCGACAAGAGAAGACGAGTGGGTGGAAACCCATGCTCATCATAAGGTTCTCGGTTGTCGGCGCGCCCGTCTTGAATTCAGGACGGAATTGGAAGGACCTTCGCCGTCCGGGAAGGAAGAACAATCCCGACGCGATTACCTCCCGGCGCCGCCGAACGAAGCGCGGAGGGAGTGTGGATTTCAACATGATCGCCTATAATCATGGGTGAGAAGCGCCGTCTCAAGCAAGCGTTTTCGCGTGCAGGCGTCTTCGTTCGCCGTCTCTCCACTTCCTCATCCATCCAGGCCGCCCCATGATCTCTCTCAGACTGGTTCCTGTTCGATTGTTCGCTACACTCAGCAAAGACGGCATGGATGTGCGGGCGGGAGAGCATCACGCATCGAGTCTGACGACGCCCCGGTGTCGTAAGGCTCTCTCCTTCGGCCTTCTCGTCGCAGCCGTTCTTGCGCTTGCCCTCAACCTGGGCGCTGGCGAGGCCATGAAATGGGCAACGCGGGACTATCTTTACGAGGATGTGGCGCGTACCCCCGCCCGACCGGTCGCGCTGGTCTTCGGCGCCGGGTATCGCCCCAACGGCCAGCCGAGCATGGTGATGCTTGACCGCGTGATGACCGCCGTGGACCTGTATAAGCGCGGCAAGGTGCGGAAGATTCTCGTCTCCGGCGACAATGGGTCGCCCTACTACAACGAGGTCGCCGTGATGCGCCGCGTCGCCATGAGCAATGGGGTGCCAGGCCGGGATGTGGTGAAGGATCACGCCGGTTTTCGCACGTATGATTCGTGCTACCGCGCCCGCGAGGTCTTCATGGTGAGGGGCGCCATCCTCGTGACGCAGGCGTATCATTTGCCGCGCGCCGTCTACCTCGCCCGTCGCATGGGCATCGACGCCGTGGGAGTCGCCGCCGACCGCCATCAGTACTCCGCCGCCGCCCGGTTCGCGCTCCGTGAGCAGGTCGCCTGCGCCTGGTCCTGGGTGGAGGTGAACGTGACCCATCCCCTCCCCCGGTTCCTCGGTCCTCGGTTGCCGGTGATGGAGCAGGTCGCAGCTCGCTAATCCTCTGAATGCGCCGCCACCCAGGTCTCCTTGCTCGCAGGCTTGAAGCGCCTTGTAGGGTGTGATGGTCGGCGGTTGTTCTTGAGGGTGTGCTCGGCGGAACGCCGTAGCGCCGTGACGATGATTCAACGCCACGCAAGAGATACGCCCTCCTCCGCCCCTCCCAATTCCCCGGAGAGGGACCCTTTAGCGCCGGCAAGCCCTTCGTCTACAGAGGAACCGCCCTGCGCGCGGGATTCAAGGCTTTCCCGCACCGCGCCTGGACGTGAGCCATCCGAATGAAAAGGAGGACCTGATCCATGTTTGAGATGTTGATGCGACGGACCATCCGCCCGTCCCTGACCGCGCGTCCGCGCCCGGTCGCCCATCGGCTGCCCGTGTGCGCCGTCGCCGATGTGCTCTCCCGCGCGCCGAAGTCGGCTGCGGAGATCGCCCCCCCGTTTTTGCTCCTCTGATCGCCTGCTTTCGGGTACTCCCTCAATGATTTCCGCGCATGCTGTCATGACGCCGGACATGGGAAGCCGAGCGGGCGCTCACCTGGAGCCGTCCCCTTCGGAGAAATCCTGTGTCCCTGGATGCTTTAGTCCGCCGGGCCAAAACCGGCGATGTGGCCGCCCGCCGTCTGCTGGTGGAGAGGATGCGCCAACGTCTTGAGCGCATGGCGAGGTTCTACGCCTCGCACAGCGGCGAAGAGTATGAAGACCTGCTCGGCGAAGGCTGGCTCACCTTCTTCGAGGCGCTGAATGAAGTGGACTTCCGCATCGGGTCACCGATGCAGTATCTGCTCAAGCGGTCGCGCTGGCGGATGCTCGATGTGATCAAGAGCAACCGGCGACGGCGCCACGCTCCCCTGCTTGATGAAGACGCCCTGCAAGGCACAATGGACGCCGCCTCCGATGGGATGGCCGGAGCCGCGTGCGCCCGGATGCGACCGCACCTGACGGAAGTGCAGCAAAACATCCTGCACGACCTGATCGAGGGATACACCTGGCGCGAGGTCGGGGCGCGGCGCGGCTTCAGCTCGGCGAACGTCGCCTATCACGTGAAGCGCATCCGCGAGACGTACTGCCGGGTCGTCGGCGACGGATGATGCGTTCGTCCTGGAGATTGGGCCGAAAACTCTTTAGCGCCTGACCCCCGCTCTGCTATAATACATTTGCACGGCCGCGTTGATACTACGCCGTGAGAAGGAGGTGGTGGTCATTGGATAAACCCATACCCGCCGCCCCCGGAGTTGGGCTCCTGTAGGTTCGCGACCAGGGACAGGAAAAAACTCCAGCGCCCCCAGCCTGTAAAGGTCGGGGGCGTTTTCATTCCTGGATGAACCCAGGTTGGATCGAAGCGTTGAGACCCCAGCGCGGGGCATAACGCGAGAGTTACTGCGCGCCTTCCTTCGCCTCGCCGCCTTCGCCCGCTTCGGCGTTCGCGGGAGGCGCGTTCTTCGGCTCAGCGTTCCCGTGGTGGCAGGTGTAGCAGGTCACCTTGCGCTTTACCGACGGCTCTTTGGCGTTCAACCGGTTGGTCAGCAGAATCATCTCGCGGGTGACGCGCTTGGTGGCCAGTTTGTCGCTTGCGTAGTCGGTGGGGATGTGGCAGGCGTTGCACTGCACCCCCAGGCCGTCGTTGTAGCTGTGCATCACAGTGAGGAGCTGGTTGGCGGGCAGGCCTTTCAGGACCTTGATGTTTTTGTACGCCTGTTCCGCCGGTGGCATCCCCGCCGTGGCGGTCGCGGCTTTGGCGGCGGGTTGGGACGCTTTCGTCGCCGGCTTTTTCGCGGCGCCGAGCAGGACTGAGGCGCCCACGCAGAGGATCGCGGCGGCGGCCCATCGGGAATTGTCGCGTCGTGGCATTCGGTGGCCCGTCCTTTCACATCAGGGAGAGATGGCGGAGCGAGTCTCTGTTAGCCGCGCG